>NZ_WSPP01000147.1:0-7757 GCF_009767705.1 Myroides sp. LoEW2-1
ATTCTAAATAACGAGCCTCTTTTTTATTTATCTATTTCAAATTCAGTTAACTAATGAAGTAAATTATTTGTATTCAATTTCAAATAATTCATTTTGTGAATTATCAAGTTTTCATCTATATTTGAAACACTATGAAACCAAAAGTAAAAATAATAGAATGTCCTCGTGATGCCATGCAAGGTATCAAGATGTTTATTCCGACTGAGAAAAAAGCACAATATATTCAAGCTCTTCTTAGAGTTGGATACGATACGATTGATTTTGGAAGCTTTGTTTCGCCTAAAGCGATTCCACAGATGCAAGATACTGCGGAATTATTAGGTCAATTGGATTTGAGTAGGACACAGAGTAAGCTTTTGGCTATCATAGCAAATACAAGAGGTGCTGAACAAGCAGCTCAATTCAATGAAATACAGTATTTAGGTTTTCCGTTTTCTATTTCGGAGAACTTTCAGATGCGAAATACGCATAAGACAATAGCAGAATCTATTGTGACTTTAGATGAGATATTAAATGTAGCGACCAAGAGCAATAAAGAAGTAGTAGCTTACTTGTCTATGGGATTTGGAAATCCTTATGGAGATCCGTGGAATGTAGAGATTGTTGGAGAATGGACAGAAAGATTGGCAAAGATGGGAGTGAAAATACTCTCTTTATCTGATACTGTAGGGAGCTCAACTCCAGAGGTGATAGATTATTTGTTTAGTAATTTGATTAAAGCATATCCTGATATTGAATTTGGAGCTCACTTACACACGACCTTAGATTCATGGTATGAGAAGGTAGATGCTGCTTATAAGGCAGGATGTTTGCGTTTTGACGGAGCAATTAAAGGATATGGAGGATGTCCAATGGCAAAAGATGATTTGACAGGGAATATGCCTACAGAGCGATTGCTAAGTTATTTTACAGCTAATAAGGTAGATACGAATTTGAGTGCTATGTCATTTGAGAGCGCTTACAACGAAGCGTTAAAAATATTTAATTTTTACCATTAAGTTTTTTAGTTTAATCAAAAAAAGCTAAATTCGCGTGCAATTCAATTACAATTGCACATGAAAGCACACACAACTAAAATCATCGGTCAAGGTTTAACTTACGATGACGTATTATTAGTTCCCAACTATTCTGAAGTATTACCTCGCGAGGTAAGTTTAAAATCAAAATTTTCAAGAAACATTACTTTAAACGTTCCTGTAGTGTCTGCGGCTATGGATACTGTAACGGAAAGTGAAATGGCTATCGCTATGGCTCGTGAAGGAGGAATCGGAGTGATTCACAAGAACATGACAGCGGAAGAACAGGCAAAAGAAGTAAGAAAGGTAAAAAGAGCAGAGTCTGGTATGATTATCGATCCTGTAACCCTTCCTATGTCTGCTACTGTAGGTGATGCGAAAAAAGCTATGGCTGAATTTGGTATTGGAGGTATTCCAATCGTTGATTCAGAAGGGTATCTAAAGGGAATTATAACTAATAGAGATATGCGTTTCGAGAAACAAAACGAACGCGCTATCACTGAGGTTATGACAAAAGAAAATCTTGTAACTGCAGCAGAAGGGACAACATTGGCTCAAGCAGAAGAAATTCTTCAAGAGAAAAAGATTGAGAAATTACCAGTTGTTAATGCTGATAATAAATTAGTAGGTTTAATCACTTTTAGAGATATCACTAAACTTACTTTAAAGCCTAATGCGAACAAAGATAAGTTTGGTAGACTACGTGTAGCTGCTGCTTTAGGAGTAACTGCTGATGCTGTAGACAGAGCTAAATTGTTGGTACAGGCAGGTGTAGATGCTTTAATCATTGATACGGCTCACGGACACTCACAAGGAGTAGTAGGGGTATTAAAAGAAGTTAAGAAAGCTTTTCCAGAAATAGATGTTGTGGTAGGTAATATTGCGACGCCAGAAGCTGCTTTATTTTTAGTTGAGGCAGGTGCTGATGCTGTGAAAGTGGGAATAGGACCTGGGTCTATTTGTACAACTCGCGTTGTTGCAGGTGTTGGGTTTCCTCAGTTTTCTGCGATTATGGAAGTAGCAGCAGCTCTAAAGGGAACTGGAATTCCTGTTATTGGGGATGGTGGACTTCGCTATACAGGTGATATTCCTAAGGCAATTGGTGCAGGAGCAGACTGTGTAATGTTAGGATCTATGTTGGCAGGTACTAAAGAGTCTCCTGGAGAAACAATTATTTTCGAAGGAAGAAAGTTCAAAGCCTACCGCGGAATGGGATCTGTTGCTGCAATGAAACAAGGTTCTAAAGACAGATATTTCCAAGATGTGGAAGACGATGTAAAAAAACTTGTACCTGAAGGAATCGAAGGTAGAGTGCCTTATAAAGGAGAATTAAACGAGAGTATGTTACAGTTCATAGGAGGTCTAAGAGCAGGGATGGGCTACTGTGGAGCAAAGGATATACCTACCTTGCAAGAGGTAGCGAGATTTGTTCAGTTAACAGCTTCTGGTATTGGAGAGAGTCACCCTCACAATATCACGATTACTAAATCTGCACCTAACTATTCTAGATAATAATTAGTTTACAGTTGATGGTTCACTGTTAACAGTAGAAATAATAAAATAACAAAAGGCTATTTCGAGAGAAATAGCCTTTTGTTATTTTATATAAGTTCTGCTTACCTCATGACGTAAGCGCAGAGTCATAATTCTTAATTAAAAATTATGCTTTTACAGCATCAACTAAACGTCTGATTTTAATATTTAATACCACATAAGTAAGAGATACAAATGGGGAAATGATATTAAAGAATGCATAAGGCGCATAAGTCATTGTATCAATACCTAATACCCCTGAGTGATAAGCTCCACAGGTATTCCATGGAATTAGCACCGATGTCACTGTCCCTGAATCTTCTAAAGTTCTACTTAAGTTCTCAGGTGCAAGTCCTTTATCTTTATAAGCTTTAGAGAACATTTTTCCAGGGATTACTAATGATAGGTATTGCTCAGAAGCAGTTAGGTTTACCACTACACAGCTTGCCATTGTACTTGCGAATAGCCCAAAAACTGACTTAGCTATACTTAATAATGTTTGTGTTATTTTCTTTAAAGCTCCGATAGCTTCCATTGCTCCACCAAAGAACATTGCACAGATAATTAACCATACTGTATTTAACATACTTTTCATTCCTCCTGCTTCAAATAAGCTATTTAAGCTTTCCATGGGAGATAGAATAGCAATATCTGTAGTAATGGCATTCATAATTCCTTTATAGGCTGTAACTGGTGTTAATGTAGTTCCTTCTCCTACAAAGGCTACTATATCTGGCTGGAAGAATAGAGCAAATACAGCACCTAGTAAGGTTCCCAGTAATAAAGCAAGGATTGGTTTCATCTTTTTTAATATTGCTCCAATTACAATCACAGGAACTAAGAATAACCAAGGTGTGATATTGAATGTTTGATCAATGGCTTGCAATGAAGCAGACATATCTATTGTATCAGGTACATCAAGATTAAAGCTGATGATGATAAATATAATTAGTGTTACTACATAGGTAGGGATAGTGGTGAACATCATGTACCTTATATGAGTAAATAAATCTGTACCAGCCATAGCAGATGCTAAATTAGTAGTGTCTGATAGGGGAGATAATTTATCTCCAAAGTATGCTCCTGAGATTACAGCACCTCCAATTAGTGCAAGTTCTATTCCCATTGCATTACCTATACCTACTAGTGCAATACCTACAGTGGCAGATGTGGTCCAAGAGCTACCAGTTGCTAAGGCAATAATGGAACAGATAATCACTGTTGCAGGGAGAAAGATATGTGGCTCGAGGATTTGTAATCCATAGTATATCATCGTAGGGATAATACCACTTAATAACCAAGTACCCGATAAGGCTCCTACCAGCAATAGAATATAGATTGCTCGTGTGGTTTCTCTTACGTTCTTGGTTATTTTTTTGATAATATCTTCGTAATCAACTTTGTTGTATAATCCTACTCCAATTGCTATTAATCCTCCGATTAATAATACAAATTGGTTTGATCCAGCGAGAGCCGAGCTTCCAAAGACAAAAACGTTGATACCTAAGAGAATGATAAGTATTACCATTGGGATTAACGATTGCAGGAGTGTAACTGGTTTTCCCTTGGATTTTTTATGTGATTTCATATATTGTTGTGGGTTATAATTTTTTTCAATATATGAAAATATGTTAAGTAACTTCTTATTTGGAAACGTTAAAATAAGGAATGAGTAGTGTTTGGTCGTTTATGATGAAGAATGTGTATTTTATAGGTGTTTGATTTTTAATGCATTGTGTTGCTAATTGCTTTTGTAGTACATGTTTTTTTGATTGTGTCATTTGTAATTGATTTTGTAAATTGATAAAATGGAATAATAAGAAAGGGGGACTATGCAGTCCCCCTTTTCATTATTTTAATCTTAGAAGAAGTTACTTCTTAAGGTATTTTACTGTTAAAATGCCATAAGCATTTTTCATTTTATCCATACTTAAGTCCATTCTATAGCTAAGTGTCATTGTAGTCTTGGTAACATTTACTATTGTTCTATCGTGGTATTTTTCATTGTCAAGCACGATTGTTGTCTTGTTAATTAGTTCACCTTCAACAATAGTTTCTTTATTAGATTTTGCAATATCTTTTAATGTTGCCTTATTACCTTCAATGATGAATGTTTCTTCTTTAGTCGGATCTTCTCCAAAAGGGATTTTATCATATGTGTATTCCACACCTTCAGGACTTGCGTGAAAAGGCTTTCCATTTTCATCAAAAGCAGCATAAGTCAATGTAGAAGATTCCCAAGTACCTTCTGGTGATTCCATTTCAGATCTTACAGGTGTGTTGTCATCACTCGAACAAGCTGTAAAAGCGATTGAAGTACTTACAAATAGTACTAAAGCCATTATTTTCTTCATGTAAATTGAATTTGTTATTAATTTATATTGTTGATAGAGTATGTCTTAAAAGCCTTTTACGCTTTTATTATAGATTTTATCTTTGTCTTCTTTAGAAAGGTCTTTTCTGTATTGGAATAATGCCGCTTCCCAATCTCCATAACCAGTATTTGGTAATACGATGAATTTTTTACCAAACTGCTCTCTATTGTTTTTTACATTTTCAATGCGTTCAGCTTGTGGTTTTTTATCCCAAAGAGTTGAGAAGTCAGATAAGTTATCACCTAAAAGCATTACGATCTCATGTGTTTCACTTAACTTTTGACGTCTTGTTTCTTTACTTGACTCAGCAGTTCTAACGATTACGTGTTCTTCATCTGCAAAAGGGTAATTGTATTTCACCAAGTTTTTCATTGTACCTGGTTTGTCATTTTGATTTCTATTTGTAATATAGAAAATCTCAACTCCTTTTGAAGCAGCATAGTTAAAGAATTCTTGACTACCTAATAAAGGAATAGCCTCCCCTTTAGAAGTCCAATCAGTCCAAGTTGTTTGGTCATAAGATTTTCCTTCACGAGCAGTTTTTACAGCATAAGGAGAGTTGTCTAAGAAAGTTTCATCAATATCTGTTACAATAGCAATAGGTTTGTCGTGATTCTCTTGTAAAATTAAATCTAATTGTAAGGTAGCAATGTTAAATGCTTGTGCGCAAAGAGCTTGATATTCAGCAGCATTTTGTTGAAAAACAGCAGCATATAATTTTCCATTTACTTCGATGTTGTTTAGTACATTGTCGTTTGTAGCTACAACTGATTGAGGAACTGATTTACAAGCTGTTAATGTTGCGAATGCTAGTCCTGCGATTAGGAAAGATCTTTTAAGCATAATTCTATGTTTTAACTGTTATAAGTATACAAAATTACAACTTTATATTTGATTAGAGCTATTCTGTTTGATATAGAACTTTTTAGTATAAGTATATAAAGATAAAAGCCATCTATTAATCATAGATGGCTTTTATTTTATTGATAATGAATTATTTAATCTCAGCTACTTTCTCGTCAAATAAGTCTGCTACCGACCAATATCTTTCTCCTGTATCATAATTAAACGTCAAAATAGTAGCACCTTTTTCTATTTCTGGTAATTTTTTGGCAATAGCTGCCAATGAAGTTCCCGTTGAAACACCAGCCAAAATACCTTCTTGACTTGCTATTTTGTTGGTGTATTCGTATGCTTCTTCTTTGTCGATTGTAATGATACCATCAAAAAGAGTAGTATTGACTACTTTTGGAATAAATCCAGCTCCAATTCCCTGTAATGGGTGAGGACCAGGCTGACCTCCACTTAAGACAGGAGAGTTAGCAGGCTCTACGGCAAATACCTTCATTTTAGGAAACTTCTCCTTTAATACTTCTGCTACCCCAGTAATATGTCCACCAGTACCAACACCTGTAATCAGATAATCAATTCCTTCAGGGAAATCATTAGCAATTTCTAAAGCTGTAGTGCGTTTGTGAATTTCAGGGTTCGCTAAGTTATTGAATTGCTGAGGTACCCAAGCATTGTCTATTTGTTCTGCCAATTCAGTTGCTTTTGAAACTGATCCTGCTGTACCTAATTCTTTAGGTGTTAAGACAAATTTGGCACCATAAGCAGCCATTAACTTACGTCTTTCTATACTCATTGATTCAGGCATAACTAAGATCAGTTTATACCCTTTTACAGCACAAACCATGGCAAGTCCCACACCTGTATTTCCAGAGGTAGGTTCGATGATTGTGGTATTTTTATTTATCAATCCTTTTTGTTCGGCGTCTTCAATCATAGCTAAAGCGATACGATCTTTTAAGCTTCCACCAGGATTTTGTTTTTCTAGTTTAATCCAAACATTTACATCATTGGGAAACAGTTTGTTGATTTTAATGTGGGGAGTGTTTCCAATCGCCTCCAATACGCTGTTTATTTTCATATTCTTTTTTTTTTAGGTTATATTACAAAATTGATAGGTTCTGGGTATATATCTTGGTCTTTAGAATAGCTCTTACTTTTACTGTAGATAATTGAATTAGGTTTAACGCTCTTGGTTAACCAAACGTTACCTCCAATAACAGTATCGTGTCCGATAGTTGTTTCTCCCCCAAGGATAGTTGCCCCAGAATAAATAATGACATTATCTTCGATATAAGGATGTCTACGTGTATTAGCTTTGTCTTTAGATACAGAAATAGCTCCTAAAGTTACTCCTTGGTATATTTTGACATTATTGCCAATAACACATGTTTCTCCAATCACAATGCCAGTTCCATGATCTATACAAAAACTACTGCCTATTGATGCAGCAGGGTGAATGTCAATACCTGTTTTGTTATGAGCATATTCTGTCCAAATACGAGGTAATAACTTAACCTGTTGTCTATGGAGCTGATGTGCAAAGCGATAAATCGCAATAGCATAAAAACCTGGATAAGCTATGTATACTTCTTGTAAGCAAGTAGCAGCTGGGTCGTTATTTAAAATTGCCTGAGCATCTGTTCGAAGAACAAAATAGATACTTGGCAATGCTTCAAAGAAATCACTGGCTATCTTATTAGATTTATCGATATCGTTATTTATATTAAATACAATAGAAATCAGTTCATTCTTTAGGATAGTTAATCGGATATTGATAGCTTGCTCTGAAGTATATTTTTTATCTTCTAATTGAAATAAAAAGTGAAAAAGTGAATCCGTAAATTGTTCAATTCGCTTTTTATCTAAGAAAGATTGAGAACTCTCATTCTGATGTAGTAATTCTTTTATAAAGTTTGTTTGCATTAAAAATTATTGAATTAATCTTTTCTGTTTATGTTACTTGTTGACTTATTCTATATTT
>NZ_WSPP01000148.1:0-6979 GCF_009767705.1 Myroides sp. LoEW2-1
TTTCATAGGGGATTATACCTATGAAAATGGTCATGTATTTAGAAATAGTTAATTAATTGTTTTTCAATTAGTTTAAATAACAAGCAGTTATCTGAATCAGAAAACTGCTTGTTTTACTTTATTAGTTTTAAACAGATTTAAAATTTATTTACTTTTGTTTCTTCATTACTTAGTCAAATAAGTAAAGCTAAGTCTGTGCTTCTTATCTTACTAAGCAGTAATACAAAAAATATGAAAAGAATTAAACAATTAGGTATTTTAACCTTGACAACTTTACTTTTAGCATCTTGTTCTGTACATGTAAAATCACATGGGAACAATGATGTTCCTCCTGGACAAATGAAAAAAATAACAGGATCAAAGTCAGCTAAGGCTTATGCTCCTGGACAGCAGAAAAAACATGCTAAAAAGCATAAACACTAATAGATATAAATCAAAAGGAGTTACCTGACTTTTAGATAACTCCTTTTGATTTATTTAATTTTAGTTACTTGTTTTTAAACTCAAACCCAATAGTACAATCTTCTTTTAAGATAAGGTAAGCATCAAACTTCTTCCCTGCTTTACTAATTAGTCCTTTTAGGAGTTTGGTTCTTCCATTCTCTAGTAAATCTGTTATATCATCTACTGAAAGTTTAATTCCGCATATCTCTCTAAACAATATCCAGTTGCAATCAGGTTCTAAACATTTTACTACTTTTTCTCTTAGTTGAAGAGTATGCTGTTTACACTTAGAGCAGGATAAATGAGCTGTTTCATTAACTGGTTTAATAGCTAAAAGCTCTGTTGTTATCTCTGTGGTATAATCCTCTATCTGTCTATGAAAATCTTCTATATTGGTCTTGTTCTCTTCAATGGCTTTAAAAGCAGATTCCCATTTAGCTGTTAACAATACATCAGAGATAAGTTTGTCTTTGACTATCTCATATACTTTAAGACCTTTGTCTGTTGGAACAAGTGACTTTGCTTTTCTTGTAATATACTCTCTTTTTAAAAGCGTTTCGATAATAGAAGCCCTTGTAGCTGCTGTTCCGATTCCAACTTCTTTAATAATACTCTGAAGTGATTTATCTTCTACTTCTTTAGATGCGTTTTCCATAGCTGATAAAAGTGAACTCTCTGTATATAAAGCTTTTGGTCTTGTTGATTTTTCAAGAGCAATTGATTCTTTAATTTTTAGATTCTCGCCTTGTTGTAAATCAGGTAAATCTATTACTACCTCATCAGTAGTAGAAAGTTCTTTTCTTACCTCTCTCCATCCAAGTTCTATTATTGAAGAAGACTTAAAACTAAACTCATAATCCAAACTACTTAAGGTTACCTCTGTTTGCTTTTTTACACAAGGTTCAAATACTGTTTCCCATACTCTTTGAGCAATCAAATGATAAATGCTCTCTTCTTTAGCGTTAATCGCTGAAGGAAGTCTATCTGTGGTTAATAGTCCATGGTGATCTGTAACTTTTACATCATTTACTATCTTCTTATTAAGCCTTGCCATCTTTAGTTTTAGAAGCAGGTTACTATATCTACTATCATCTGAAAGAACCTTTAATAAGTTAGGAACCTCAGCCCATAAATCCTCTGGAATGTATTTACTCGAAGTTCTTGGATACGTGATAAACTTCTTTTCGTACAGGCTCTGAGCAATGCTGAGAGTCTCATCTGCAGAGAACCCAAAGAGTTCATTGGCTCTTTTTTGAAGTGAGGTTAAATCAAAAAGAAGTGGGGACTCTTCTCTTATTGTTTTGGTTTCTACTTTTTGTATTTTAACCTCACTTTGTTTGTCAATGAGTTTTAAAGCTTGTTCTGCTTTTTGTTTATCTTCCCATTTATCAGTTGAGAGCGATTTAAATAGTATACCGTCTTTTTGATGAATAAGTTCTATTTGATAGTACAATTTCTTTTTAAAAGAAGTATGCTCTAAATACCGTTTACAGATAAGACTGAGGGTTGGTGTTTGTACTCTACCGAGAGAATACACCGAATCATTCATTGAAACAGTAAGTGCTTGAGAAGCGTTTATACCAACAAGCCAATCCGCTCTACTTCTACTATGTCCTGCTCTAAAGAGTCCATCAAATGTGCTTCCTTCTTTAAGATTGTGAAGTCCAACTCTTATAGCTGTTTCAGTTAGAGAACTTATCCAAAGCCTTTTAAAGGGTTTAGTACAGCTTAGGTATTGAAGAATATATCTAGCAATTAATTCTCCTTCCCTACCTGCATCAGTGGCTATGATAATCTCCTTACACGCTTTAAAGAGTGTATCAATTACTTTAAGCTGTTCTAAAGCTCCAGGATCTGAAATATACTTTTTACCTTTTTTAATCTTTCTTGGAAGTAACAAATAAGACCTTGGTAAGATTGGCAGAGCTTCTCTTTTAAAACCCTGAAAACCATAGTCCTCAGGCATAGCCAGCGATACTAAATGTCCAATAGCCCAGGTAACACAGTAACCGTTTCCTTCAATATATCCATCCTTTTTTGTTTTAGCTCCAACAAGCATTGCTATCTCCCTAGCTACACTTGGTTTTTCTGCAAGAATTACAATCATAGTCTTTAGCTTTACATTTTACGTCCTTTTGATTTTTTAGGCTCATCTGCTTGCTTTTCTGACTGTGATTGCGCCTTTGATTGTTCTTGTTTATTTGGATTTTGAAACGAAAAATCAGCTTGCTTAGTTTCTTTGTTGTACGTCACATATCCTTGATAAGGATTACCTCGTTTATCAATCAAATCCTTAATGTAAATTGGTTTGCCTTCCAATAAATCGCTTTGCTGTTTTTCGGTAAGTTCTTTACCTCTAAAGGTTTTCAGATCATCTGACAGTTGGGATTGGTTTTGAATTTGATTCTTCGCTTGACTTTGTTTATTGGTATTGTCAAACAAAAACTCAATATGCCCTTTAGCTGCGTTAAACTGAATTTCAGCATTAAATAAATTCCCTTTAGCCGAGGTCATGCCCTCTACAAGTAGTGGTTTACCTTCTTTTAAAGTCTGAAGCTGCTCTTCACTTAAAACAATGCCTTTTACCTCTTGTGGTAATTGCATCTTTTCAACTCTAGTAACAACTAAATTATTGGTGAGCCTGTCCACGCTCACAACTGATGGAATCTTTTCCTTTGTTGTTGGATGGGTAAGCTCCACTACCCTACCCATATTACCAGTTTTTAAAAGGTTGTGCTTATCCTGCTTTGAAAACTCATGTCCATAAAGTGGCACATTGAGATTAGGGTATTTCTTTACCCCCTCTAGTGCCATAACCACTTTACCTTCTTCGTTTTTCTGTAGAGAAAGCCTTGCATCCAAAGAAAACACCGCAGAACCTAAATCTAAATTTACAGCTACTAAATCCTTGGTTTTATAGCCTTGCAAAAGTGGTTCTAATAAATCCATCTCCTGAAGCTTCTCTTTTGAAAGCCCCAATCTTGAAAGTGAATCCCAATCAATGTCTTTAATATCAAATTTATTAGAGCTGTACTGCCCCTCTTCTTTTGTTGGTTCAGCTACTTTGTTTTCTTTCTTTGGTTCCTTACCTACTTCTGTTATTTGGTGCTTTAAAAACAGTTCATGAGTAGGTCCTGATTGATTGAGTTCTTTTTGCATTTGATTAGCCATCTTGATGGTCAAAAGCTCCGGAACTCTAAAGAAAGTAAACTGCGTTGGATTTTTAAGTTGGCTGAAAAAATTAGAAAAGAAGTTTGAAAAAAAATCTCCGTTACGATCAACTTTTAAAAATTGATTTTGATTCTTTTTAGTTGCTGGAACTGTTTCAAGTTTACCATCTTTATCTAATCCCTTTACTACTTGAATTCTATTCTTTGTTTTGTCATTAACAAGAAGCACATCATGCTCTACTTGTCTTTGGGTGGTTTCTGTACTCATAATACATAGTTTTAAATGATTAAAAACTTAAAACTAAAGCCAAGAGACCTTGATAAGTAAATAGCATGCTTTAATGGTTACTCTTGGCCTTTAGCTGCTATTTACTTCTTCTTACTGGGTTTTTAAAGCATTCTCTGATAAACTGATTGACATCGGAGCGTTTGTAATAGAGTTTACCACTAATGGTATAATAAGGGAGTTTACCGTCTGATCGGTAACGCTGTAGTGAGCGTGGACTTATTTTAAAAAGACTCATTACATCTTGACTGTCTAAAAGCTCTTCTCCATCTATAGTTTGAGATTTTATAGGGAGGTCTTTTATATGTTCTGATAGATGATCGAAGCGTGTCATAATACGCTCCATCCATAAAAGGAATTCTGTGCGATCTATATTCATAATGTTAGAATTTAATGGGTTAATTAAATTTGTTAGCTAACATTACAAATGTGCAAAGCTTGGCAAGATAAATCTGCCAAGCTCTGCCAATGGGTATTTATATTTCTTTTTTATTATTTTCCTGATGGGATAAATTTTGGGGCTGCTTTGCCTATTTCCATACCCCAAGGAAAGTTCATTGCTGCAAAATAAGCAATTGGCATTGCTGCTCCTAAAAAATCAGTTTTAGCTTCATCTTTAACAATTTCTCTCCAAAACCATCTATCACCTCTATTAGATTCTTCTACAAGTAACAATCCTACAAGTGTTATTGCTAATACTCTAGCAGGATACTTTATATTTTTTATTTCTAGCATTTGAAAAGAAGAATTATTCGTTTCTGGAAAATGCCTATTTACAGTTTCAATACAAATCTTTAAATATTCATCTAAAGTTTTAGGAATAAAATTATTATGAATAACTTCTTTACTTAAAGTTGACACATCTGGTATATTTCCAAGAATTGTGAATGAACAATCTGAAAAAAAAGGAAGCAAATCAAAATTTCTGCTTTTTGCCCAATCGATAAGATTATTTATGATAACATCATGTCTTGGGCTTTTGACTTTACCTCCCTTTTCATCAAATAACGTTAAAAATAAATCATGTTGATGGTTATCATGCTCATCACAAAGTCCACTTAACCTACTTATCATAATAGTATTTGAACAATTCAAGTACTGACATGTTCTATAAGTTTTATTATAGTTCAACTTATTAGGATTCTTTTTATTCCTTCCTGTTGTTCCAATATCCTCTATTTCAATAGACCAATTTGTTTTACTATCAGTAAATTCTATCTTTGGTATCAATGCCATTATTGAATTAATTATATTACGTAGATGTAAATTTTTTTTAAAAATACAACAATAATCACTTTAATTAAACTATTTTGTATTATATTCAAAAATGAAAACTCAATAAGTCCTATTTATTATTAGTTTATTTATTCTCTACCTTCTTCAATTTGTCTCAACATAATTTCTCTACCTTCCTCAATAGTCATAATATTACCAAACTCATCTAAAGAATCCTCATCTTTATAAACCCCATTTGGGTCATTCCAACTAAGCCAGTTTATTAACTGTTCTCTTGTCCAAGTAGAGATTTCTTTTTCAAGCTCTTCTTTAGGTAATTCAGTTACTCTATGGTTAGGGTGTTTCATTATATTCTGTTTTAACTAGTTAGATCTAATTTATAAAAAATAAACTAAGAAATTCGTTCTATTAATACTTTTCCTATTTTCTCAATAATTCCAACAACTAAAGCATTACCCATAAAAAAAGCACGTTTTACATCAGTTGCTTCTTTTGTATGGTTTTCAGGAAACATATTTAACTTTTCTAATTCAATAGGAGTTAAACGTCTTAATTTACCCGAAGGAGTTTGTACAACATGTTTAAAGCGTGATGGTGCTTTACCACCTTCCCCTGTAATTATAGTCCTTGATGGTTTATTTAAAGCATCTGGAAAAACCATTGAACCCTCTGAATAATTATAAACGAAACCTAAAGCTTTATTTATTCTTTGCTCATTCTTACCTCCTTTTAAGTAATTCCATTTATCCATATCTTCCTCAGAGATAAAATATTCTTTAGGAACATTTTTTTCCTCTATTAAAATATCTTTTAGCACTGTAAATGGTCCGTTGTAATCTGGCAAAGATTTAAAAGTAAACACCTTACGTCCCACCATCATTCCTGTATTTTCAAAAGGACTCTCTGCTATACCTTTATTTACATTAAAAAGTTTAGTAACCATTTCAAGATCACCTTCTATTTCAAAATTTCTTCCTTTTGTATAATCAGTTACAGCAGGAAAAGCTTCTGCTATTATTCCATTAGTAAGCAGCCATTCTTGATCATTGGCCTTTATCATATCTTGATAAATCTTAGAACTCTTATGATAAGCCATTATAAATGTACGACGTCGTCGTTGTGGAAATCCATATTCAGCAGCGTTTATAACGCGCCATTCAACAGCATATCCTAAGTCATCCAATGATGCCAACATAATAGCAAAATCACGTCCCCTTTGCTTAGCAGGTGATTTTAACAATCGGTCAACATTTTCTAAAAACAAGTACTTAGGTAATTTGTCTTCTTTCTTATTTAATATGTTGTAAATAGACCACCAAAGCACACCTTTTTTTCCTTCAATACCACCTGCTCTTTTTAATGTACTTGCTACAGAATAATCTTGACAAGGAAAACCTCCAACTAATAAATCATGATCTGGTATTTGTTCAAAAGATTCTTCAATTACTCTTTCAATATCTTCATTACAATGAGCAGTATCAGGAAAACGTAATTTATATATATCAGAAGCTGGCTGACTCTTAGTCGCAGGCTCCCACTGATTACTCCATTCAATAGAATATTTACTAGAAGCTTGTTTTAATCCCAAATGAAACCCTCCAACTCCTGCAAATAGCTCAACAACCCTTATTTTTTTTGTCATTTTAAATAGTTAAATGAATAAACACAATTAGAAAAGGAACAAATATCTCACTCCTATTCCTAATATGAAACTTGGGTAAAAATACTATAATTAGATTGATTTTAGAAATAAGTATTTCTTTAAAATATGATAAAACATCTAACTACTTAAATAGTAAATGCTTGGTTAATTTTCATTAACCAAGCATTTATACTCTATACT
>NZ_WSPP01000149.1:0-1019 GCF_009767705.1 Myroides sp. LoEW2-1
TGTAAATCGTCAGCAAAAAGTGGACAATTAAGATACTATAAATAAGATAGTGTTTTCAAAAAATGATAACTTTATAATTATGGGAAGAGTCAGTAAGAAAACACCAGAAAGTATGGTAAAAGATATCCGTAAAAATACGCGTAGACTATTTACCTCAGAACAGAAAGTATTGATTGTAATAGAAGGATTACGAGCAGAGCTATCTGTATCAGAACTATGTAGAAAATACTCCATTAGTCAAACTCAGTTCTATAAATGGAATAAAGAGTTTTTAGAGGCAGGTAAAAAACGATTATCAGGAGATATTACAAGAGAGGCTACCAGTGATGAAGTAGCAGAGTTACGCAAAGAAAATGCAAAACTAAAAGAGGTAGTTGCAGATTTGGTATTGCGTTACGATATTGTAAAAAAAACCTTAGACATGCTGGAATAAATGAATTATATCGCAAGTATATGAGACTAACAGCAGCAGAGAAATATGAGCTAATCCAAAGTGTAACCACAAGTGAATTGGGAGTTAAAAAGACTCTTGAAGAGTTTGGTATTCCTAAAAGCAGCTTTTATAAATGGTATAAACGTTACTTAGAAAAAGGATATGATGGATTAGAAAAAAGTAAGCGAATAAGTAATAGGCAATGGAATAGTATTCCTGAGAGTCAACAGAACTTAGTTGTTGAGATAGCTTTAGAATATCCTGAATTATCTTCACGAGAATTAGCTTATAAAATTACAGATGAACAAGGTATCTATATCTCAGAGTCCAGTGTTTATAGAATATTAAAGAAGAGAGATTTAATACCCGCTCCAAATCATATTCTAATAGAAGCATCTAATGAATTTAAAGATAAAACACAGTTTGTACATCAAATGTGGCAAACAGACTTCACGTACTTTAAAATTATTGGATGGGGTTGGTATTATTTAAGTACGATTTTAGACGATTACAGCCGTTATATTATTCATTGGGAACTATGTGACTCTATGGAAGCTAATGATGTAAAAAGAACCGTAGAAACAGC
>NZ_WSPP01000150.1:0-5131 GCF_009767705.1 Myroides sp. LoEW2-1
GCATTCAGAGCTCAGTTTAGAGGTGTAAGAGATATTGATTTCTTTTTATACAGATTGACTAAGCTTTATGCCTAAACACAACTTTTGAGATTGATCCCTTTTTTATTACATAAAGTTTTACTACTTATCTGAAAGGTATAGAAGTTACAATTGAAGGTTATTTAGATAGTAAACATGCTTATCGCACTGACTCGATATGTACCTACATGACTCGATAAATAAAAAAAGGACATAATCTCGTGATTATGTCCTTTTATCTTGTAGCGAAGACGGGAGTTGAACCCGTGACCTCAGGGTTATGAATCCTGCGCTCTAACCAACTGAGCTACCTCGCCATTATTGGTCTGCTTTACTTGTGTAATGCGAGTGCAAATATAGAACAAAATCTTTACAGCGCAAGGCTGGAAGCTTGTAAAACCTCACTTTTCTTTAATTTTAACATTTGTGATTTCTTATCTTTTTAATTATGAGAATCTTATGTTTAAAAAAAACATGATTCCTTTTTTGAGTAGTTGTATTTCACTTTTTACGGTGATTTACGCTCTATTACAAGCAAGGCAAATTTCACTACACTATTTATTTTTTCTAATCTATTTTTCAGATATGAATCTTGTAGGTATAGATTTAGCAATTACAAAGAGAGGATAGTTTACTGTTTGGTCTATTTTGACTTAGAATGTAGTTGCTAATATTTGACTTCTTTTATTTTATAGCTATCATAAATGTTTGAATAATATATTTTATGTTATTTAGATTAAATAAAATTATTAACAAACAATTGATAAAGTTTTTATTTTTTAACTTCTGTTCTTTGTTGTTTTGATATTTGTTAACGATATTTTATGAATTACTAATAATTATTTAGACTGTTTAAAAATAAATAAATCATTGCTATATCTTTGTGCCACTTTTAGACATTTAGAAACATGCGATTTATTACCAACCTTTACTTGAAGGTTATTATTATCTTTTTAGTATTTAGTTTGAGTAGTTATGCTCAAAAAAGGGAAACAGAATTTCTTATTGTAGATAGTTTGAATACCCCTATTGAAGATGCTATTTTGTATATCAAAAATGATACAAATAGTTATACTCTTATTAGTGATAGTAAAGGAACTGTTGCAGTTAGTATTAATCCAGCACAGTATCAAATTACGGTTTCTCATCTTCAATACTATCAATATTATCAACCCAATTTTTTACTTGAAGCAGGGAAGAAGTATAATATAATTCTGAAGCAAAGTAGTAATGAGTTACAAGAGGTTATTATTACAGCAAAAGAAGATGATGGTTTAGTGACTAAAAGTATTATTGATCGCCAAGCAATGCGACACCTTCAACCCTCGAGTTTTAGCGATGTAATGGAATTGCTGCCAGGAGGAAGAGCTAGTACTCCTTCTTTGACCAGTACGAATATTGCTTTGATACGCGAATATAAATTACCTTCTGTTGATCAAAATAAATATAATACCAGTGCTATAGGTGTTCAATTTTATATGGACGACTATTTATTGAATAGCAATGCTGATATGCAAAGTTCATTAAACGCTAAGCAGACTATTGGCAATACGAGTGGCTATATAGGAGAGCGACGAAGCACTACTACGACTGGTATTGATATGCGTACTATCTCTACTAACGATATTGCCTCTGTTGAGATTATCAGAGGTATACCTACAGCAGCTTATGGGGATTTGACATCTGGCTTGATTAAGATTAATCGAGTATCTGGTAGATCTCCTCTTTCTCTTCGTTTAAAAGCAGATGGTTATAGTAAGCTTTATTATATTTCTAAAGGAATAGGATTAAAGAACAACTGGGATCTAAATGTAAGTATGGATTTGCTCGATGCCAAAAGCGATCCAAGAAGGGAGAATGAAACGTACAAAAGAATTACATCTTCAATACGACTGAAGAAATCTTTCTATTTTGAGGATAAAGTCATTGAGTGGTCAACGAATCTTGATCACAATACAACGATAGACAAATTTGTCTATGATTCAGAAAGTGGTGTTTATAAGGATGATAGATATGAGAGTTCAAAACACAAGATAAATATTTCAAATAAGTTATCTTATCTAAATTCCAATGAATCAAGTCCTTTCAGAAAGATGCAGTTTATAGGAAATATTGGCCAGGGATTTGAAGATATTAAGCAGCATAAATTAATGCAGTTAAATGGACCAACAGCTATTCCTATAACCTTAGAGCAAGGAGTTAATGATGGTTATTTTTTGCCGATAAAGTATTTTTCTGATTTCTCTACCGAGGGAAGACCATTGGATATTAATTTAAAACTCAATGCAGATTTTAAATTTAATACAAGTAGTATTACACACGCAGTTGATGTTGGTTTGGACTATAGGTATTCGAAGAATAATGGCAAGGGATATATTTACGACTTATTGACTCCTCCTATTGAAAGAATGGGGGTAAGACCAAGAGCTTTTAGCGATATACCAGCATATCAAAACTTGGCTGGATATATAGGGGATGTCATGACTTATTCTTTCTCAGATCAAAGTATTAGCTTATATGTAGGGACGAGATTTTCAACTATGTTAGGAATGGATAGTCAGTATGCTTTAAGCAATAAAATATTCATAGAGCCTCGTACTAATTTGCAGTGGAAACTTCCAAAGTTTAAAATAGGTCAGAAGGATTTTCAAACGGATTTGACTTTAGGATATGGACAGTTGTATAAGCAGCCTACTATGAGTATGCTTTACCCTTCTGATTTGTATGTTGACTTTGTGCAGTTAAACTTTGGTCATTTAGATGAAAATGTACGTAGAATGAATTATATGACGTATGTCGTTGATCGAACGAATAAAGATTTGACAGCAGCCAAGAACGTAAAGTATGAGGTTAGACTTGACTTTAAGTATGATAGACACAAGTTCTTCATCGCCTACTTTAACGAAAAGATGGATAGCGGTTTTAGAAGTGAGGTAAATTATTTGACATATGATTACAAGAGGTATGATGCTACTGGAATAGATTTAGTAAATATCAAAGAACCTCCTGCTTTAGAAGATTTGCCATACGAGGATAGAAAAACATTAAGTG
The DNA here is from genome assembly GCF_009767705.1 of Myroides sp. LoEW2-1. Lineage (NCBI taxonomy): Bacteria > Pseudomonadati > Bacteroidota > Flavobacteriia > Flavobacteriales > Flavobacteriaceae > Myroides > Myroides sp. LoEW2-1. The sequence continues at coordinate 3,070 of NZ_WSPP01000150.1, forward strand.
GACATAGTAGAACCTTTAATGGTAGTCAAACTTTTAAGAGAGGTATTGAATTTGGATATTACTCGCCTCGTATTGACTTTTTAAATACCAAGTTTACTTTAACTGGTGCTTGGCTAAAAACTACTTATCGCAATACAATTCCCATTCAGGAAATCCCACAGGTATCTACTACTCATACAGGATATCCTTATGTAGGGGTGTATCAAAGTAATCAGGGCTACATTTATTCAACATTTAATTACAACTTAATTGTAGATACGTATCTGCCAGCATTGGGGATGAACTTATCTGCTTCTTTTCAAGGAACATTGAGAAGAACGGAAGATAGAGCATTTAAAGACAAGTTTCCTATCGCGTATTTTGGCGCTGATCAACAGAGGTATCCTTTGGATAATCTTCCTGATAACGATCCAAATAAACAATGGTTAATACGATCTGTTTCAGCAACGGATAACATGAGAGATAAGTATGGATTAGATCTACAAATAAATTTGAAAGCATCTAAAGAGGTATTTAAGGGAATGTCTGCTTCATTGTTTGTGAACAAACTATATACTTATGCAGAGCCCTATTATAGACTTAATAAAAGAATAGAAAGAAATAAAAGGGTAACCCCTTATTTCGGAATGGAATTAACTTACAATTTTTAATAATATGAGAAAAAGTTTTTTAGCCATAACAATGGCGATTTTTAGTTTAACATTTGTTGCTACTTCTTGTTCAAGTGACGACAATACAGTAGAAGAAATAGTTGTAAAAGAGACTGGTTTACAGTTGAATTTAAAGTCTGATTTCGCAAATGAATATATTGATGCAAAAGTTGAATTTGTTGAATTAAACACTGCTAAGAAAGAAGTATTCACTATTAAATCTGACAAGACAGAACTTAAAATAGCAAAAGGATCTTATAAAATTACTTTAAATGGTAAAGCAACTAACAAAGAAAAGGTAGAGTTTCATATTGGAGCAAGTGGGGAAGTAGATATTGTATCTGATAATCAAACAATTGATTTAGAGATTTTTGTAAAGAGCTTTGCAAATGATTTTATCATAGAAGAAATATTCTTTACAGGAGTACTTACAAATGAAGGGAAACAATATACAAATGGAAAGTATTTTAAATTAACTAATAATACAGATAAAGAGCTTAAAACTGGTGGATTGTTAATTCTTCAGTCAGAGTTTTATTCAACTTTAGATCACAAAGTAACTCCGAATATTAAAGAAAAGGCATTTGCAGTAAAAGGAGTTTTAATGATTCATGAGAAAGATTCTAAGAATGTGAAGCCTGGGGATTTTATTATTATAGCAGATAATGCAATCGATCATAGTGTAAGTAATGGATATGATTTAACAAAAGCTGATTATGAATTTCCAAATCGCGAAAATCCAAAATTAGGACAGGTTGACAATCCTCAAGTACCAGATGCTGAAGTAATTTACACAACAATGGCAATGAATATGTTTTTTATGCACAATAGAGGATTTGAGAGTTATGCTATTGCTCGTTTTCCTGAGGGTGTTACTAAAGAAGCATGGATGCTTGAGAACGTATATTCATACAGTTACGTAAATGCAGCGGGTAATATAACTGAAAAGAAAGGGTACTCTGTACCAAATGAATGGATCTTGGATGGAGTAAATTGTTCAATTCCTACAAAATGGGAACAAAATCTATTGGGATCGTCAATTGATTCAGGTTGGACAAGTGTAGGAACTATAGACAGTGATCCGTTGAGATATGGCAAGACAGTGAGAAGAAAAATTGTCGGACAAATGGAGAATGGTAAACATATGTATCAAGATACAAATAACTCAACTGATGATTTTGTTCCAGATTCAGAAGCAAGTTTAAAAAAGGGTATTGTTCATTAATAAAATAGTAAATGAAATTAAGTAATCAGAAGATCGTATTGGCAATTTTTTTTTTAGTTGTTAATATGTTTGCTCAAGAAAATCGCGATTTCTTTTCGCGTCTCGACGAGCAGTATTCTTTAGAGAAAACTTTACAAAAACCAATATACTATAATCCGGCATTTATGTCGGATTATAGTATTTACTC
>NZ_WSPP01000151.1:0-7846 GCF_009767705.1 Myroides sp. LoEW2-1
AGTTAAACTTAAATCTGAGAGTGAACTAATTGACGATATTGTGATAACCACATCCAAAAGTACAACAAAACGGACAAAAGGATCTTCCGTACTAATTCAAGTTATTTCAGGAGATAAAATGGCTGAGGCTGGTTTTACGGGGATTCAAGATGCTTTAATGAGTGAGATTCCAGGTATGAATTTTCAAAAAGTAGGTTTTGGAACTGATGTAAATGTAGCAGGATTAGATGCCAGAAATATTCTATTTCTCATTGATGGAGAGAAATTAACAGGAGAAATGGCCGGAAATCTTGATTATCAACGTTTTAATATTCATTCTGTTGACCATATAGAAATTATTAAAGGTGCTTCTTCCATTTTATATGGTTCTATGGCCTCGGGTGCTGTTATTAACTTAATTACCAAAAAAACAGATAAGAAGTTTGCCTTAACAGCAGGCGTACGATATGCACAAATGAATCAGAGAAACTATAAAAACCCTAAAAAATCTGATTTCTTGTATATGTATGAGAAAAATGTAGATCGTCCTAATTTGCAAGGGTGGTTATCTATGGGCAGTAATTTAGGCAAAGTAAGCTTACAAACAGATGTTCAATATACCAGTACAGATGCTTACTATTTATTCCAATCGGGATATGATAAAAAAACGTTTCGAAAAAATCCCGGTATAGGTCTATTACGTGATACGGTCATAACTAGTTATGTTGAAAGACCTCCTTTAGGAATTGAAGGTGACGAATTTGTAAATATTTCCCAAAAGATATACTTTGATCCTTTAGAAAATCTTCATTTTCAAGTATATGGAACTTATTTCTATATGAATTCTTATGATCTTATTCAAGACCTTTTGTTTAATCAAACTGAAGATCTATCTGGAGGAATAAAAGCCAAATATAGATTAAAGAATTGGGGTGAATTTACCGCTAGTCTACACACGGATACCTATAAAAGATATAAAAGACATGAACGTATAGATGAGCGCAAAAAGCAATATGATTCGAAATTTCTTCAGCCAAAATTAAGATTTGTAACGAATTATTTGAAACAGCACCAAATTACAATAGGAGTAGAGCAAAATGTTGAAAAATTAATTAGTGATCGATTCGGAAGAGCGGGCACATTAACAGAAAGAGAATCAAAGGAAATCGAATCTTTTGTTCAAGATGAATACTCCGGAATCAAAAATACTAAAATAGCTCTAGGGCTTCGGTCTTCTTATAATGAATTGTTTGGTACGAATGTAGCTCCAAAATTTTCCATTAAATATGATTTGAAAGAGCAAATCTCTTTTCGATTAAATTATGCTTCAGGTTATCGTATTCCAACGATAAAGGAAAAGTTTTTTGATTGGGATCATTTAGGTATGTTCCAAATCGTAGGTAATCCAGATTTGACACCCGAGAAAAACAATTATGTTTCATTTTCAACAGAATTTCAAAGTAGCGGTTTATTCATTAATGTAAACGCCTATGCAAATTACTTCAGGGATAAGATAGAAGGAGTTTGGAGGGTATTTGAATTTCAATATAATTTTGAATATCAAAACTTAAATAAAAGCAATATTAAGGGATTTGATATTCTAGGAAAAGGTAAAATCAATAATAACTTAGCCCTGAATTGGTCCTATTCTTTTGTTCATGTAAGCAAAACAAATGGAGTACAACTCAATACTGCCTCGCCTCATAATGCTAATGTTCAACTTGAATATAGCTTAACCCGTCAAAACTATGATTTAAAGATTACAACAAACACTAACTTAATTGGAGCTAAGAAATTTAATGTTCAAGATAAATTAATGATTGATGGCAAAGCGCAGGATGCTTATTTTGAAGTGGATTTACCTACGTATTCCATGACCAATCTGGTTGTAAATCAAACTTTTTACAAGCACTACAAGTTGACCCTAGGGATGGATAATATTTTTAATTATAAACCTTCTTTACTCGGAGCGGGGGTATCTATGTTCAATATTCCTGCAACTCCAGGTAGAAGAGTATTCCTACAAGTTGAATATAAATTTTAAACAAATGAAAAACCACTTGCCTTTACTACATAAAATTGCGTGCATGATACTTCTAATTCATTTGCCTATGGCCTGTGTAGAATATGATGCGCTGCCCTACGATGGTAAAAACTTACCTCGAATTACAGCCTATAGCAATGATTGGTTGTACTATAACCTTAGAGATGATAAATTTTTAAACCCTTTTTCATCTGGTGATTCACTCTTTCGATCCGCTGACCGTCCTATTGTTGAAGGGGAGCAAAAGAGTAGAATGGATTGGGACATTGCCTTTAATCGATTTAATATACGAACAAATAGCGGTTTAAGTGGTAATGGAAAAGGGGGAGCTTATGACATGGGATTAGTCTCCTATGAAAGTATAACTTCAATTACACAAATTCCACCTCATGCCGTTTTTGTTACCGATACACTAGTTAATATTACCATGAGTCAAGAGCAGTGGATTTTAGAAAGTAGTAAGACAGGAAACACAGACCCTTGGTTTGATCCCAACAGTGGTCCAAAACAGATGAAATCTACAGCTAATTTAGTGCTTGCGAATGCTTTGCGTTTTTCGGGTCCTCCACCTTCTTATCAACCCTCGTATCATGTATACATTATTCGCAGTGCCGAAGGAACGCGGTTTTTTAAACTATTGATTATTAGTTGGTATGACCCTGAACTTGAAATTGGGGAGAGTGGTGGATTAATTAGCTATAAATGTGATGAAATTTTTTAAACTAAAAACACGATAATTATGAATCAAAAACTAGTAAGCTATACAGCTATTTTACTTTTAATGGTGCAGTTTATGTCTTGTTCCTCTGACGATAATACTAAAAAAGAGATTGAACCAGATAATGAACCGGTTGAAACCTTAGAAATAAAAGATAATAATTTAATACTAGCCCTTAAGTCATTAGGGTATATGTTTGAAGGTAATGCTATTAAAATTGATCAAAAAGTAAAAGATACACAAGAACTAAATCTTTCTTCTCAACAAATCAGTGACCTAGAAGGAATTAAAGCCTTTAAAAATTTAAAGCAAATAAACTTAGCGGATAATAAGTTGGATACTGAATTTGACTTTGCTGTTTTACCCTCTACACTTACGGGAATTCAATTACAAGGAAATGAATTATATGAGTTTATTAATCTTAAACTGTTGACTTTAGATAAATTGTATTTACCTGAGAGTGCTAAATTTAATATGGAGGAGGTTTTAGATTTTTATAAAACAAATAAAGAAGCTGTGGATAAGGAAACAGTAGATATGCAGATGCTTGTTCAGGGAGAATTAAAAAAATATACCACACAGAGAGTGATTCCAGATCCTATTTTAAGGGAGTATATGAAGGAAACCTTTCCATCTTTGTTTCCTGGTTCTGGTGATTTGTTAGATATAGCAACTCCTTTGCGAATTCCAGAAAATACAGCTGAGTTTCACCTAGGACAGTATATTAGTTTGCATAAGAATAAAGATCCTAATTATGATGAAACTAAAGATCCTGATTCGTATGACAATACCTATCTGTATCTAGAAGAGACCGATGATAAGTACAAAACGTCTAAGATTGAGAATTATGAAGGAATCCAATATGTTTTACAACATAAAGATTACGGGGCTAGTTGGGTAGATCTAAACAATAATCATCAAGCGAAAAATAAAAGTATTCGTTATTTAAAAATTCCAGATAATGGCGTTACTTGGTTATGGATGCGAAATTTTCATATAGCCAAAGGAGTTAAGATTACCAGTACTTCTTTGAAGCGACTAAAATTAGAATTTATGTCTGGTTTTAAAACCCTTGATTTAAGTAGCAGTGCAGATTGGTTTGTAGGTGGAGCCTTAACAATGTCAGATCTAATAATTACCAATTGTTTGGATTTAGAAGAAATTATCGTACCAAAGAGCAAATTATCCGATATGCAGTGGGGACAAATCAAACTTTTGTATTTACCCAAATTACAAAAAGCGGATTTTTCACACATAAACTCACTTTGGGGAACTTCTTCTTTTAGGGGATTACCGGCTTGGAATGTACAATTTCCTAAAACATTAACAGCAGTTGAACATAAAATCAACCTCTCTTTTGATCAAAGTATGCTTACAACTCACAAAGAAAAAAGTATTGAACTAATGCACAAATTAGAAGCTTCAACCCCTAATGCAGCGTTTTATTATTGCGGGCCAAATGCAAGAGGAAGATGGGTGAATACTCAAAAGATGGATAAAAATGGAACTATTTTATAAAGACAATACAGTATGAAAAAAACGATCTATTTTACCTTTGTTTTTTGCCTATTTGCATTGCTCGGTAGTTGTAGTACCTCGGAATCTGAAGTGGAATTAGAAAAAGAGAAAGAAAATCTCTTTGAACAGAAATTTAAAAATAAAGAGGTTATTATCTATACCCGAGCTTTTCGTTCTAATGGAGAGAGAACAGTAGGAGAGAAGGGAATGCCAGTGAAGTTTAAGTTTAACTATAACATTAACGAACCCAATAAACTTTATTTTGAAATGCCCGAATTTCAATTTGGTAATATGCCTTTAGCCGCTACTATTAGTGGAAAACTTGATATAATAAATAAGTATGTGGATGCCTATCCGGAAAAAAAGAATTGGATTTATTTTGGTAGTCGCAGTACAAAAGCGACTGCCGGTTCCTATATATACAATGAAAAAGGCGACCGAATCCAATATGATTCAAGCCCTAGTGCTGAAGTAAATGGGTATTATAATCCCAATACAAATGAAATTTTTATGGATATCAACTTTAAGTTGATGAGTGTGACTTCAATCTCTCCAGACCAACCCTACGATGCTCATCCTGTAGATCAGTATTTAGCGCTTTTGGATAACTATTATGATATACATCGACAGATTGATAAAGTGAGAAATAAAATGTTTAATTTTTCGAATCAATCATTCAATGCTACCTTCACGGATGCAGAAAATAATAGTATAGATCTTGCTATTCCTTTGAGTTTCAGCTATGATATGAACACCCCTAATCAAACTAAAGGTAAGCTAAATCCCATCCGTTTTGAATTGAATGGAAAAGAGTATACCGTTGTTTTTGACGGTGATATTGATTTCTTATTTAACCCTGATCCACCTATTTATCAAACTTGGAAAACCCCCATTCACACTAAGCTTTTACAGTGTAAAATGCCGAGAATCGCCAAGGTAATTGTCGATGGTCAAACAAGTGAAGGGGCGATATTAACTGGTTTGTGGCGTTCGTCAGATTGGCTTGGGGATAATTACCAATATGCTAATCTTAGATTAACAGAAATGGACATTCATTTTAATCAAGGATTAAAACTTACAATCAATGTTGGAAGTAAATAAAAGAGTAACTAAACAAAAAATATCATTCTTAACCTTTATAAAACAATAATAGTATGAAGAATTTTAAATTTATTACCACTTTCTCTCTGTTCTTAGGAGTATTAATCTTAAGTTCTTGTAGCACAGATGATAATCAAGATCAATCGTTAAATCAACAGGTAGAAAACAAAACGTTTTTTCACGATTTATTTAATCAGCAAACAGCACTAAATAGCAGTCGTTATACGACGTTTGCAGCTGGTGATTATACAGGGGTTTACACAGGTACTTATGTGATAAACAGCATGCTAGCAGGATCACAACCTGGTGATTATGCTGATGTGCAAAATAAGAATATTACTTTTACTGTAGATGAAACCAATCAAACCATTGGTTTAGTTATAGAACCCTTTAAAGTTGGGAAAATGCCTGCAAATATTGAAATTGCGATGGAGGATATTCCTTATATCGAAAGTGGAAATATGATTCATTTTCAAGGGACACAAGTAGACGGCTTTAGTGTTTTAGGGGCACATTCAACTATTGATGTAGATGGAACTATTGCAAAAAATGGCACTAGTTACTTTATGCAGTTAAACTTTACTGCAAATAGCACTTGGGGGCCTATGGTAATTAATGCCGATGTAGATTTTACAGGAACCAAATAGAAAACGAATTAATTTTTGGAATAGATATCCTCTGTTTAGTTAATTAATAAAATGTCTTTCACTTAAATAGTCGGAGGTTAAACCTTCGACTATTTTCATTTTGTTTAATTAAAGGAAACTGCTAAAGTTTTAAGACATTACTTTACTTACTCCTTAGATTGAGTTCCTGATTTTCAAGGAATTATTTTCACAATTCAAAAATATAAACCTAGCTTATTAGGTACTTTTACATTTTGGGAACTTTTTCAATTGTATCGTGAAAGATACCGTTGTTTATCTTTATTCTATCTTTTAGCATCAGGATTTAGACGCAGCCATTAATCGATGCTTCAATATTTTTATTCATAGCGGTCTAATTCATTTTCTAACTTTAGGTTTTAGTTATTAATTAGTTGTAAATTTTCTACATAGCTTTTATCTGCATCTAAGCCAAAAGCCTTAAATATCTCTCGTTTTATAGCAAGGTTGGCTGGATTTCTTAGATCAAACTGGGTGTCGTATTTCGCGGCTTCACTCTGCCAATATGGGAGATTCGAGTTTGCCTTGATACAGTCTTCAAGGCTATCGGTATCCAAACCAAAGCCCGAATTCTCTTTGCGATACGGATTTTCTTCATAGCCCAGATAAAGGCTGTCATCTTCATGTAGGAGATAGCGATCAAACACTTGCACATCTAGGGTACGAAACAGCATCCCATATTGAAGATAAACTGTTCGTGGTGAGTCACTACTAATACTTTTACTATAAGAAATCAGCATATCGTACTCCTGTGCTTGTAAAGGAAGATGACCAATTATTGGATTTTGTCCGTAGTAAAAATGGTTATCCATGATAATTTGAGAAGGTAGCGCAGGTGTTTGAGCAAGTGTTTGTAAATCTACGTTTTGAGTATTGCTTATTTTATGGTATATCTTGACAAGAAGACATTTTCCCATGAGATTCGTCAATCCAAAGTGCTCGTCACGCTTTATTTTATTGGTTTTAATCTGCTTTTGAACATCAAGGAGGATACGCCCAAAACCCCATTGTTTTCTTCCTATCTTGAAAGTAAAAAAGTCACCCTCAGCATACTTGCAGTGCTGTCGATGGGCTTGGCTAAATTGTTTAATCGCTTCTAACTCTTGAGGAGTGGTATCCGCGATCCATTGGTCTAACCACAGCGGTAGGTCTTTTAGCTTTTGATTGGGCAGCTGTTCGCTGTAAAATGAGGTCTGAGTGGTATAGTTTGACAGCGTTAGGTATTCATTCCAAAAGGAAAAATAAACACCAATACCTTTAAAGGATTGAGAGGCCGTAAAATTGAGCTTTTTGCTCTTGCCTTTAGCTGTTTTAGGCAAGAGGATACTTCGATTCACTGCTGTTTTTTCATGGAGACTACGCTCAGTATAGCCTTGTTCTCCCACGCTTATTTCTTTGCGTATCGTATCTCCCTCAAAGTAATAATATTTGTCAAACAACGAAACGCGTTCCCAATGGGGTTCAACTAGTTCAAGGCCTAAATAAGTACGTTGTTCATTTGAAAGTTCAAAAGTTGGAGTATCCATTCTTTTTCGAATTAATATTTTATTTCTTAGACTTTTCGTAAAAATAAAGATAAAAAAGAAGGTATACCAAGGATTAAATATAAAATGAGGAATCTATATATAGTAAAAATTAGATATAATCTCTCAAAGTGTGTAGTCTACTGTTCATATTAATATAAAATCGCTTCAAAATAAATATGAATGTAAAAGTATCCTCAGAATAAAAGCGTACAAATCCGAGTATAAAAAAAGCCTAACTATTTACTTATCAATAGTTAGGCTTTTGTTTCTGTGGAGTCGCCGAGAATCGAACTCG
>NZ_WSPP01000152.1:0-240 GCF_009767705.1 Myroides sp. LoEW2-1
CTAATATCTAACTCATCAACAACAGCATTGATAAGACGAACAGGATGGTCTAGAGGAATTTTAGAAAAAATATCTTCAGGAAATAGACTCGGCGATTTTAAACTTTCAGATTTGAACATTATATTTGTCTTTCTTATTGTTTGGTTGCACCTTGAAGATAATTATTTTTGAGGACAAACAATGAAAAAACCCCGCCTTTTTTAGACGGGGTTTTGTTTTTTAGGCTTTTTAGACAGCCTC
>NZ_WSPP01000016.1:0-583 GCF_009767705.1 Myroides sp. LoEW2-1
TTTATTGGTCGCAGACTGTAGTTAAAACTATGCACTTTAGTGCATTTAGCTTTCAGCTTCTAAAAATGTTTACCTTTGATATATGGAATATCAACGAACCGGAGGACATAGTGTATCACGTTTAACCGCCCATATAGTATGGGTGACTAAATATCGTTATCCAGTATTGGAAGGAGATATTCAGATACGTTGTCGTAGTCTGATCATTCAGATTTGTGAAGCAGAAGATATTCAAATTTTAAAAGGTGTAGTATCAAAGGATCATGTTCATCTTCATATAGAATATCGACCATCTCAAAACATAAGTAATATTGTCAAACTCTTCAAGGGTCGTACCTCAAGGAAACTCCAAATAGAATTTCCTGAGTTGAAGCACAGATACTGGGGACGTCACTTTTGGGCAATAGGCTTTGGTTGTTGGAGTACAGGAAATATTACTGATGAAATGCTAAATCAATATCTTGAACACCATCGTAAACCAAATGATAACGGAGGTAACTTTATACTTGAGTAAGTAGCTCCACCCAGGCAGACTTTAGTCTGCTTTAACAAACTATGGACTTTCAGTCCATAGTGGTTTATT
>NZ_WSPP01000153.1:0-1720 GCF_009767705.1 Myroides sp. LoEW2-1
TTGGTTGCACCTTGAAGATAATTATTTTTGAGGACAAACAATGAAAAAACCCCGCCTTTTTTAGACGGGGTTTTGTTTTTTAGGCTTTTTAGACAGCCTCTTCTTTTATTATAAAGCAGGTTCATACCCCTTAACTTCCTCCTTAAACCATTCAGGTATTTCAATTGTTTTTTTCTCCCTCATATCTACCATTACCTGAGCACTTGTTCCCATAGCATGTACTATAATACTATTGTCTTTCCCATCACTGATTATAGCGTATTCGATATCGAAACTCTTAGTACCCAATCTAGAAATACGCACACCTATCCTGGGATTTCTTACATTTAATTTAATTTCCTTTATATAGTTACAAGTAATGTTCGCAATTACGAACATATCCTTCATCCAATCCCAAGTTCGAGATGCTTCGTCCACATACTTCCCTCTACCTATTTGAAAATACTCTATATAATAAACATTATTAACATGTCCCAAGGCGTCCATATCATTCCAGCGAACTTCTAATGGTGCAAAAAATCGATAATCTGTTATATTAAATTCCATCTGTTATAAACTTTTTTTGAAAGATATAAAAATGTGCCAATACACACGCAATAGTTAGCGTTTCTTTTTCACTATATCAACCAAATCATACTGTAGAATCTTAGGATCTTTCTTTAATGAGAATCGCTTCGTTATTGAAAACCTAAAACTATTATTGGTCAACTGTGTTTGATATTCATCTTTAAAGTTCAAGTAAAGTGAGTTTAAGATAGAAGTCACACCTATCACCCAATCATCACTTTGATAATACAAAGCAAATCTTCCCATCACCTGAGGATTGACAATAAAACGTGTATTATCAGTGAGCAAATTCTTTTCAATAGCTCCATTTATTCCAAGAGTAAAGGAACCTGCTACTAAAAAATTGCGGAAAGCAACCCAATTGTAACCATAACCCACATGAGGCCCGATGCTAATCGTTCTCTTATCGTAGTCAGATATGATATCTGAAAAAGAAGGAATATTTTTTAAAGTACTATAAAAAACACCTGCACCTACCAATAAAGAACCAGCTGATTTCAACTGCTTTTCACTATTGTCATAAGCTGCTGCAACAGAATACTTACGCGAATTAAAAACGTGCTGATACAATACTCCATAAAGGTTAATCTTTAAATTGTCATAGTGATTATACTCATTGCTCTTAGAGATTGGCAAGGAGAACCCTTTATACTGCTGAAAATATATATCTAATACTTGATTCTTGCCGTAGTAATGATACTTCAAATCCCTGGCTTTTGTTTTTGCTTTTGCCTTATCTCTCAGAAACGGAAAGCCGTAACTATAACTCAAAGATGAATTCTTCCACGAAAATCCTAACCCTATACTGGTTGGTTTATTTGGTTCAAAAGAATACTTGTCCGAATCCTCTAAAGTGTAATCTAAAGACAATAAGTCACGCGTCCCAAATATTTTTATACCATAATTGGTCTGATACTTGCCAACATACAAAGAATCTACTTGTCCAAAAGTTGGCCAATAGAACAAAGCAACTAAACTAATTATACTGTATTTTAATTTCATGCAATAAAAAAAACCTTTAGTCAAAACTAAAGGTTTTTCATCATTTAATTCATTGTTGTCCGATAAAAAGAGTAGTTTTTTCAGACTACTCTAATTTTTAGTAAGTTTGAAGTAACCACACTTTAAACTACTATGGGTAAAAATAGTCATT
>NZ_WSPP01000154.1:0-639 GCF_009767705.1 Myroides sp. LoEW2-1
TTTCTCATCTAAGACTTTGATGGTGGTTTCATCAACTTGAAGATATCCTTCATTTTTGATGTCCAGCAGAAGCTTTTCATATAGTGGTTTTAAAGCATCCATACATTGAGCTGCCCAGCCATCTATAGTAGAAGAAGCTATATCGATATTTTCTCTTGAAAAGCGTTGCTTCTGTCTATATAGCGGAAGGTGATCTACGTATTTGTCAACAAGTATTGTAGATAATAATCCTTCAGAAGGTATTCCTTTATCTATAATTCGCTCTGGAAGCAGTGCAATACTGATTTGCGTATTGTCTTTGTCTTTCGTGGCGTATTTATATCGGATGTAACGTTTTATTTTAAAGTAACCTGGAACATAATCTAAGACATCTGTAGTTTCTTTACCAATGCAAATCTTATCAGATAAATCTCCCTCTGGGTAGATTTCTATTTCTTCTACAGGTAAATGATCGGGTAGTTTAGCTCTTCCTGGATGTTTTTTCTTCTGACGAGAATAAGTGATCTCTTGTTTGATTACTTCTTCTTGTTCTTCCAGGACTGCTTGCTGAACCTCTAAAGGTAACTGTGTTTGATTAGGGTCTTCGAAACGCTCGCGTTTTTGTCCAAATTGCATGCGTCGTAAAAGATCTACTAAGCG
>NZ_WSPP01000155.1:0-205 GCF_009767705.1 Myroides sp. LoEW2-1
GTGTTTGATTAGGGTCTTCGAAACGCTCGCGTTTTTGTCCAAATTGCATGCGTCGTAAAAGATCTACTAAGCGTTGGAGTTCTTGCTTTTCTTGTTCTAGCTGAGATGTCTTTTGCTCTAACTTAGATGTCTTTTGCTCTAACTTAGATGTCTTTTGCTCTAACTTAGATGTCTTTTGCTCTAACTTAGATGTCTTTTGCTCTAA
>NZ_WSPP01000156.1:0-3237 GCF_009767705.1 Myroides sp. LoEW2-1
ATGTTAATGCTTTATTTTATAACAATCAAATAATTTTAATTTCTACAGCGCAAGGTGTTTTTGATGCTGTGTATTAAAAGGGAGAGTTCATCTTGTTTTATTTATTTAATTTTGCGTTACTTAAAATAAGTAAAGTAAGCGATGAAATTTGAAAAGCAATATAGTTTAAAGCGACATATCGAGGATTATCGAAAAGGCAAACGGGGGAAATACGTATTTTTTTGGGGACATCAAAAGAGCAAGAGCGGTTTGATTACCTCTTCGTGTTTTAGTCAATGGTGGTCTTCTCCGTTTGCAGTTGATGGACAAGTGTATGTTTCTACAGAACATTGGATGATGGCACAGAAAGCTTTACTATTTAACGATGTTGAGATATACAACCGCATTATGCAGGCGAAAAGTCCTATGGAGATGAAGGCCTTAGGTAGAGAAGTAAAAGGCTTTAAGGAAGATGTCTGGGTAGAGAATCGCTACGCGATTGTCGTTGAAGGCAATTATCACAAATTCAATCAGAATGCAGATTTGAAGGAGTTCTTACTCAATACCATAAATAGAATACTGGTAGAGGCAAGCCCTGTGGATACCATTTGGGGAGTCGGTTTAGCTGCTGATAATGAGAAAATCAATAACCCAATGCAGTGGAATGGACTGAATCTCTTGGGTTTTGCTTTAATGGAGGTAAGGTATTTATTAGCAGGAGAATAGTTTACCCCTCGGCTTCACATTAGTTTAAAACTCATAGGTAGTTTTGCGTTATAGCATTACTTGCTTTGCGATAAAAAGAAAACGCTTTGGCATTGCCAAAGCGTTTCTCTTTAATTTGTCATTTGTTTTTGCTCATGTTTATTTCTTATTAATTTCCATGCAATGAGCGTAATAATAGGCACAATAATCCAGAACAAATCTATCAATAGGATATCGTGATACCCGTTTTTCCAATTGTCCCAAAACCATGAACCTGTCACAATACCATTGACCAGAGGTATAATAAGTCCAATGATACTACCTAATAAAAGGCAATCTCGATTGGTTTTATAAATGCTCTTACGTGCAGATAGCAGTATTGAAGCTATGAGCCAGCTCCAAAAATAGAAAGAATATATATATTCTTGACCTGCATTTGGATTTATTTTTACTGCGATGAAACTTAAAGCTGTAATTGGATACATCGATAAGCAAATTGCCATATATATGTTTGCCAGCCAAAAGTTAAATTTACGCTTGCGTTCTGGTACATTTTTTTTATCTCTTGCTACAAGCCAAATCAGTACTCCCGATAGGATGACAATACATCCAGCAATACCTACTAAGAAGTAAGCGATACGAGTGGCATATCCTCCAAATGCGCCAAAATGCAATTCGTATATAATATTGGCAAAGGTATAACCATATCCTGGTGCTTTGTTGGGATTGCTAATTTCTTGTTGCTCACCGGTGGCTACTTCGTATATGATTTCTCCTTGACTGTGAAAGCGCTTTTCTCTTGGAGCATTACCTGTAATTCGCACAGTCATTCCTTGGTCTCCATAATTGGTTACTTGAACCATTGATAGGATAGCGCCGTCCCATTTTTGGATTGTCTTATCTACATAGTAGTTTAAGTCAACTTCTTTGCCTAAAGGCTTATTTTGAAATACAATTTCCTTGCTTTGTGATCTTCTGTAGCTGGCCTCTTCTTGTAGTTTTTGATTATCCCCTTGGTAACCGATTAGCGCTACGCTATTCATGATGATATAGTAGTTCATCAGAAAGTAACAGCCAGTAACAGCAAAGATTAGCTGAAATGGGAAGGAAATAACTCCTAAGGCAGTGTGTAGGTCAGTCCACACCGTTTTTATTTTTTCCCAAGGTCTAAAGATGTAAAAGTTTGATACTATTTTTTGCCAATGTACTAATAGACCTGTAATAAGGGCAAATAAAAAGGCAAACGAAACAAACCCCGCAATCATATAGCCAATAGGCCATCCCATGAAATTACCTAAGGAGTTTACCTGCGCAAAAAAATGTAGACGGTATAAGAACTCTCCTAAGGCATATCCTTCACTGTAACTTTTTAGTTCAAGTGATTCTGGATCCAAACTGCCAAAACTTCTTTCTTTAGCTTTGGGGTTTAGCGAATCTTGAGTTGCTTGAATATTCAGGCCTACTGCTCTTGTTTTTTGCGAAAGTCTAAAAGATACACTTCTTCCGTATAACCCATACTGTGTATCAATGGAATCTAAGATTGTTTCGTAGTCTATTGTTGTGGCTGAATATTGTTTTTTAGGAGCATTATTTTGCCAACTGTTTATTTCATTTTTAAAAAAGGCAAATGAGCCTGCAAAAAAGAATATATATAATATTACTGTAATGATAATTCCACTGATTGTATGTAGGTGAAAATATCGATTGTAGTTTTTTACGTTCATGGTTTTTTTGATAGTATTGTGTAATGTAGTCTGTCTTAAAGTAAATAGGGTAGGTAAAACAACAAGCTCAGACCTAAGTAGATCCCCCATACTTTTAAGCCATTGTCAAACAAGAAGGCTACGACAAATAGAGATGCCCATATAATATATGCTGTGACAAACATTGTGGTATAAACAACTTCTTTATTAAAAAAATACATGAAGAACAAGTGTAGGGTAACGGTGAGTAAAAGCCCTCCGATTAATCCCGCGGTAATCTTTAAAAACCTTTGTAAGATTGAGGTTTCTAAGTGTTTTTTATTTGCTGGCATGACAAGTGATTAGAATATAACTACTTCAAAAAAAAGACATAACCCTACTATAGATGCAATGTGTTTGGTTTTAATAGCGATAGTTGGGTAGAGTGATAAAATGGCTATACCTATAAACATCAGATAGACGAAATAGGTAAATGCCCCAATAGCAAAGCCATCTAAGCGTATTTCTAAAACAAAACTAATTGCTAATAAACTATAAGCTAATATAGTGGCTATCTTTTTGTTATTTCTTATCCAATTTGTTAGAGCACATTGCTTTTCGAACTTTACTTTTTTCGATGTATTGTAAAGCATAAAAAAACCAAATGCAATAATAGTAAATAGTACAGTATGCATCTTATTTAGATTAATTAAAAACAAAAGTACTCAATATTTCTATTCTACAATAAGAAATAATGATAAAATTTACTTGATAAAGTAATAATAATATAAAGATGACAAAAAATGGCCTTGAATTTGTACTGTAAATTTTAACACGATAGGGTATAAAAAAGTGTAATATAGTGTATTGT
>NZ_WSPP01000157.1:0-15986 GCF_009767705.1 Myroides sp. LoEW2-1
GTGTTTAAAAGATGTTCCACAATTTGTGGGCATCTTTTTTTATTTTATAATTGTGCTTTTCACAAAAAAAACATTGCATAAAATTAACTTTCAGGTCATTAATTTTTATAATCTTTCACATACATCTCACCGTTGTATTTAAACTCCAGTTTGAATGCCCCATCCAAAGACTCGTAGTTAAACATCAACTCTGTCTCTCCATCTGCTCTTGCTTTAGCATCTAATTCCTTTACCTCAAATTTTCTGATTTTAAGCTCTGACTCGTGAAGCTTGTTAAAAGTATCGCTTACTTCATATCCCTTGATAGAGGAATACACCGAGCGCACTATCGTATTGTCGTTTGTCGGTAATACGCGTTTTCCATAATCAGTCACCTCTCCATCGCTATTGACCTTAATCGTGGGGTTAATTACCCAGATATCGACAAATATAAAACTTCTACCTGCCTTGTCATTAGCCTTGTTTCTGATGATCAAAGTATATTGATTTGCATAGGCGCCATCAGTTGTTTTCTTGACAGTCCCAACATTCTTACCATTTACTTCTTTAACATCAAAATCAAAACTAACCGCATCAATCTCAAAAGCATCTCCACTTAATACTAAAGTATCTTGGTAAGGTGTCTTGTCCTCTAAAACAATTAAAGAAACCTGATTTGAATCTGTAAACCCTTCTCCTTTAGCCACGAAAGAAACCTGACCAGGTGTTCTAGCGACATAAGTCATTTGCTCCAATGCCTTCTCGCTACCTACTTCATATATCTTCACCCCACTACTAAGCTCCTCTTCTCCTTTGAAAACCTGAAAAGTAACCGTTTCGCCCTCTGTCACTTCCTTGTGACTTAACCTCAACTCTAAAGTAGCCTTACCAACGTTAATCACTACTTCATTACTCCCAGCAAAATCTTTGTGGATAGCACTTACCGCATACTGACCAGCTTTGTCAAAGGCGTGTTTAGCAGAAATACTACTGCTATTGACCACAAACTTTGCATCTTCCACTACAGCACCGCTCTTGTCTTTGGCAGTAAACTCAACTACTTCCCCTACTGTAACATCGGTAGCTGTTGCACTTATTACAAGCCTACTCTTTACTTGTACATCTTCACCCTCTACAGGTGTTGTTGTATTATCATCACTACTACACGATGACAATACTAATAAAAATGCAAAAAGAAAACATACTTTCTTCATAATACTCTTACTTTAATTAATTATTAAATAACCTTTTGTTTTTTGGAACTCCAAACATAGTTAAATTTTAATTAATAATTAACAAATCAAAGAATACAAGTAAAAATCACAAAGCCAGTCATTGGCAAAAGAAATAATAATGAGTTCATAATAAATTCTTTATCCAAGACAAACTTCCCATAAAAAAAGTGTTCTATAGCAAAGATTCCTTCTTTATTAAATCTACCCACAGCGCATAGCCCTTTGCATTCAAGTGTAAACCATCCAGCGAATAGTCTTCATTTAACTGCTTTCCCTCATTATTCAAGAAAAAAGGAAAGAGATCTAAATACTCGATATGCTCATTTTTCGCCAAAACTCTAAGCTGCTTGTTTATCTTTTTGATAGTATCTAAAGGACGTTCTGTTCTTTTGTAAGTAGGAAGTATACTCTGCAAAACGATTTGAGAAGTAGGGCTATTTGCTTTTATAACACTGACTATTTGTTCAATCCTACTGACAATATAATCCACAGATCGCTTGTAATAAATATCATTAGTCCCTATTAACAAAAAAATCACTTTAGGCTTGGACTCGACAACTTCCCCTAACCTAAATAACACCCCATCAGTTGTATCTCCTGATATTCCTCTGTTCACCACAGGATAATCTAAACCACGAAAAAGTTCATACCAAGGTCCTTGCTCCGTGATGCTATCTCCCAAAAAGACAATCTCATTCTCACTATTGGCCATGTGGTTAAAGATATCTACCATATGGTAGTACTTGTAACTAAAATTCGTCTTATCGATTTGTTGAGCGACGAGCGTACTACAGAAAAAAAGACAACAAAACACAATACACTTTATATTCATCTTACTATTTTTTACGATTCAATTATTTCAAATTTAAAAGCGCTTAAGAAAACAACTTTCCTAAGCGCCTTAGCATAGTTTAACACAACCAAACTATTATATTTTTATCACAGAGCAAATGCTCCTATACTCTTCTTACCATCTCTGGATTGATTATCTAAATCAAGTTCAATAGCCTGAGTGTCTATTTGCAAGCTTTGCTTAAGCTCAGTAAGTTCTGCCAATTCAAATCCAAAATTAGCAATAGGACTCTTCTCTGAAGCAGGTCTCACTTTTAGAGGATCAGTAGTATTCAAATCCAAAGCTTCAAACAGTGCCACTTGACCTCCTTTTTGATCGTAGACTTTGTTAACGACCGCAGATTTACTAATGACCAATTCCCCTTGAGGATTCACTTGTATATTGCCATTTGCACTGTAGTTATCAAACAGCAAACTGTTATACATATAGATACTGTTGCCATTTTGATTATTCACACCTGAGAAGTCTTTTGAAGAACTATTTGCATAAATAGTACTACTGATCATATGCATGCTTGTTGCATCGTGATTAGAGATTGCTCCACCCGGACCATCAGTCACTTCATTATTGTAAAAATATGAATTGACAATCAGCGATTTAGAACCACCTCTATGGTAGAATCCTCCCCCATTAGCTCTTGCTTTATTATTGCTGACAATAGTATTGACAAGGTTCACCTCCGCGTAATTCAAAGACTGTATACCTCCAGATACTCCTCCTGCTTGGTTGAATGACACCTCGCTAAAATTCATATGCAGTTTCGAAGCACTTACAAATATTCCACCAGCATTAGAGTTTGCGTTACTTCCCGTATTGTGATTTACTTTAGAATGATTCACAACCACATTGCTATCTTGGGCAATGTAGATACCCGCAGCGTGTCTTCCTGAATTATTGTAAACAACCTCACAGTGTTCTAAGACCAGATTGGACTGCATGACAATAAGCCCAGCTCCGTGATCTCTTGGCAAGTCAAATCCATTAATATTCACTTTACTACTTGCTTGATCTCCCAAGCCTTTGGTGATCGTTAAATTTTCTAACACAACCTGAAGGCCATTTACCTTTGGCGCTATCACACTCACCACGTGTACACTTGAATCACTACCCGATAGAATAGTTTTGTTCTCAACAGAAGGCTTGCTCTCTTTAGTAGCATTCTTAGGATAACCACCTATCAATTTTATATTGGCTTGAATCAAGAAAGTATAATCCTTTTTTTGCTCACTGTCAATCAGCGCATTTGCATCGGGATGATATTCACCCATTTCGATGTGAATGACATCATTTTGATTCACTGCCAACTCAAGGGCTTTTGACAGACTGGTTGCCTCTTGCCAGCTACTTCCATCTCCACTACCTTGTTCACTGACATAATAGTTATTATACGTATCTTCTAATGTCGCTTGCCCTTGAACAAGTTCAATTGTTTGTTTACTTTGATCCGAAATCCAAACAACTACCTCTGCCGTTCTGGCTTCCAAAGAAGTATTTCTCGTGTAGGCAAGCTTCACCGTGTGACTCCCCTTCTCTCCTTGCTCGACACTTGGTGTCACCCAGCTCTGATTGGCTTGGAGCCTCCAAGGAAGATTAGCTTGAATATTCACTTGGATTTCTCCGCTGTTTTTATCTACTGAAAACTGACTTTGATCTATTTTTAACTCAGGTGTGTCCACAGCAAAACCTCCCATAGAATCATCCTGACTACAACTTACGACAAACAGACTAAAGACCGCTACTATCCACGGTAAGATCAATTGTTTTATACCTTTCTCCATCTCTATTTTGCTTTTGTGATAATCACTCCATTAGCCACAGCTCTTTCTTTTCCACCGTTGTCAGCTGGTAAATTTCTAATCAAAAATTCATTTGCATTTCCGTTGGGATTGATAAAGAAAGTAGAACTTCCTCCGCCGTCAAAATTAAGTGCTTGCTCCGCGCCAATAGCTTTCATAAACACACCTAAATCAGTGTAATCCATTCCGTTTGACCAAGTATAATTTCTCCCGTCCACTACCATCAACAAAAGGTGATTGTCTTTGGTTGTCCCAATTGCCGTTCTCGGGTGCACAGTCTCATCACTTTGCTTGACAAGCTCAGCGTCTTTAACAAGCCATACACCACCAGAGACAACATGTTGATAGTTATCTTTATTTTCTTTAAACAATTTTATATCCTGCAGATAGACCTTATTATTCTTATCCACCGCCAAGAAACCTTCATTTCTATCGATATACGTATCCTTTAGTACCATACCATTAAATACAAAGACTCCTCTTGGAACGCCCGTAGTCATATCGTAAAAATCGCCATTGACACCGCCAATGACATCAAACTTAGTGTTCAAAAGCGCAGTGGCTTGTGCCGTCATCGGTTGCATCGCAAACTTTGGTTGATTATCTGGCAGGGAAGCAACCACAGAGACATCGGGTCTATTCAGGTCTATATCATAAACGAATGTCTTCATCGCCAAGCCTTTTTGCGACAAATAATCAAACTCGTGAACAACCACTCCTTCAGTCAAAGTATAGGTTGAGTCTTTGAAAACCTGAGCTACTAAATTGGTATTCTCAATTAGCTGCTTTGCTCTATCGGTTTTAGCGACTGCCTTATAAGTTGTATAGTTATCATCTGATGTAGTTTGACAAGATACTTGTAAACTGATGAATAGAGTAAATAATAAAAATTTAATTGCTTTCATTAGTAACCAGGATTAGGTGTTAAGTTTTCATTTAATTGTAACTCTCCCCCAGGAATCGGAAAGAGGTGTTGATAGTCTAATAAGTTTAAGTTTTCTTGAGCAGTTTGGGTTCTCACATAGTCGTAGTAAGCAAATCCCTCAGCCATAAGTTCTTTTCTTCTCTCGAGTAAAACCATCTCGAGCATTTGCGCTTTACTTGAAGGCTGTACGGGGTCAAGACCTCTTTTTGCTCTGAGCTCGTTTAACCTTTTCACCCCTACATTCAGCGGAGAAGCCTCGGCACTGATTAAGTACATTTCGGCGATACGAGAGATAATCACAGGATCAGTTCCCGTTTGCCCACTTGGGTATTTATTAATACAATCTTGTCCTCCCACATTTATAAATGAGATATCGCGTCTTTTGTCTTGTTCAGTGATAAGAGAAAGGATTTCTTTTGACGGAGCATAGACATAACTTCCCTTGTTGGGATGTCCATAATTATAGAAAAGCGTACTAATTGTATTGGAAGACTCTGAAGATAAGTTTTCAAAGGCAAAAATCACCTCTGTATTACTTTGCTTTCTGAATATTTTCTCAAACCCATCTAAGGCATACTTTCCACTTGTAATCAGTCCTTCCGCAATTTCAGCCGCTTGATCCATCTTATTTTGAGATAGCATCACTCTGGCTTTCAAAGCTAAAGCAGCATCTTTAGATACGTAATAGTAGTTCTTCGCATTGCCAAGTAAACTAATGGCCGAATCAAGATCGCTTTCTATCTGCTCCCACACTTGTACTTGAGGCGTACGACCAGGTTTCTCCATTGAGTTTTTGGTCATTACTGGTACATCTCCCCACCTTGTTACAAGACTATAGAAGATATAAGCTCTAAAGTAATGAGCCGTTCCCTGTACGCGAGACACATTTGCATCTATCGGTAGCGACTGGGTGATTTCCAATACGTTGTTTACCTGATACAAAGCACTGTAATACCCTTTCCAACTATTGACCATTAAGCCATTCAAGGGATTTAGCGTATTATTGATAACGTCTTTACTTGTCGTAGTTGATCCTTGTACATTTCCACCGACAATATCAAAGATGATCCACGATTCTCTCTTGGGATCATTCTGCACATTATTATACATCCCACGTTCTAAGGCAGGTAAATCACTTGGTTTAATTTCCTCAGGTGCCAAGCCCGTACGAGGATATAGGTCTAATTCTTTACTACATCCAAATAAGCTAAGACATAGTACAGCTATAAGTAGTTTTTTCATTTGTCTAATCGTTTAAAAATTTACATTAACCCCTACAGATACATTTCTTGTTGGGGGTACTCCAAGGGCGTCATTTCCATAAAATCTCGCATCTAAGCTCGGACTAACACTTGGGTCCCAACCAGAATACTTTGTCAACAGCAGCAAATTAGTTGCCTGTACATAGACGCGTAACCCACTCAGGTGAATCTTCTCCAATACTTTTGCGTCAAAGTTATACCCAAGAGTAACGGATTGAATCTTAAAGAACGAACCATCCTCAAGCCATCTATCCGAGTTTTTATTGTTATTTGTATCTCCCATAATCGCCCTTGGATACTTATTAGTACTACCTGGATGCGTCCAGCGATTGTTGTAGTAAGTTTCAAGCACAGGCATTCTATCACCCAACCTACCCAATACGGTACTTTTCCAATTGGCATAAACATCGTTGCCATAAGAGAACGTACTTAAGATATCTAATTGAAAGCCTTTATAAGAAAAGCTATTGTTCCATCCTCCAAAGAACTTGGGATTTGAACTGCCTATTACTTGCCTATCATTGTCATTGATAATGTTATTTCCATCTACATCTCTCCATTTGACATCTCCAGCTCTAACACCTCTTTCATACTGCTCTTGTGGTACCTCACCATCGTACTGATAGATACCTTCTTGTACAAACAAGTAGAAAGCCCCAATATCTTTACCAACCTGCAAGGCTCTATTTCCTCCTATTGACAAAGGCTCTCCATTATTGTCTATTAACTGAGTAATTTTATTCTTGTTGGTAGCAATATTAAAGTTTGAACGCCAATTCACTGCTCCTAAGTCAAGATCCGTTCCCAGGGAAATCTCAATTCCCTTATTCTGCATTGAACCGATATTGGTCAAAATACTCGACATTCCCGATGTGGCGTGAATAGGCATAGAATACAATAAGTTATTGGTTGTCTTTTTGTACATATCCACAGTCAGAGAAAGGCGTCTTTGAAAGAAAGACAAGTCAAACCCCAGGTTAACTTGATTGGCTTTTTCCCAAGTAAGCTTTGAATTTCCAAAACTGGACACTGCTATTCCACTCTCTAATCCGTAATCATTTCCACCCGAGAGTAAAGCTTGATAACCATAGTTGCTAATACCTTCTTGGTTTCCTGTACTACCATAACTCAATCTAACTTTAGCTCCCATATCAAGCTGTTTCATAAAGTCCTCTCTATCGATATTCCAACCTACAGATATTGAGGGAAACCATCCCCAACGCGTATCTGGAGCGAACTTAGAAGATCCATCGGTACGAATCGAAGCGCTCAACATATACTTGCTCATATAATCGAGGTTCACTCTTGAGAAATAGGATTCCATGGCATAATCAGTAACATATCCTGTAGCTCCTTTTATTTCTGAGGCAACATTAACCACATCAAAGGAAGCGGAAGGAAAGCCCCTTGCGTCAATTCCCGTGGTATTATTACTCACTTTTTGAAAGCTATGCCCAAGCATTGCCGTAACTCCAAAATCATTAAAAACATTAGAATATGTAAGTACGTTTTCAGTTTCTATATTCGTTATCGTTCGCTTAGAATCGACAAGTCTTCCCACCCCTGTTCCATAAGGGTGTTTCTCGTTGTAATACAAATAATCATAAGTATAGTTATAATCTGTATTCAAACTGTTCTTAAACGATAACTCAGGAGTGAAGTTAATGCTTGCATACAGATTTCCGATATAGCGATACATATCGAGATAAGCCTCTTGCTCATTTAATATCTGTACGGGATTGTGACGGGTCAACTCCTCTGTTCCCCCGATATAGTACTCTCCATTAGGTTTATAAGGGCGGTCGAAAGGGCGCTGTTCGATTGCTCTGGCTACAATTGTTGTTCCAAGATTAGGACCCGGAACTTGGTTATTCTTGACATAGGCCAAATTATTGTTTGTTCCTATTGTAAGCCAAGGGGTCACCTGTGTTTCTAATTTGGTATTTAAATTGTACTTTTTCATGCTATTGGTCTTAATGACTCCTTCTTGCTGCATATAAGTACCGCCTATATAGTAGATTGTCTTATCAGATCCCCCTGAAAAAGACAAATCAGCATTTAGAAAACTCCCTCTTTGGGTGATTACATCTAACCAATTAGTATCAGGCAAGTTGCCAAAAGGGTTGTATATATGGGTTTTATAATCATTATCTCCAACCGTTAAGCCATATTGCGTATTGTAGTTATCAGCAGCTTCGTTATACTGAGACACAAACATCTTTGAGTTGGAAATCTTAATTTTATTCTTGTTGGCAAACTCAGAAATCCCCGTATTAAAATTAAACTTGACACTACTGCTGTTCTTCTTTCCCTTTTTAGTAGTTATGATAATAACCCCGTTATTGGCTCTTGAACCGTAGATAGAAGCAGCTGCTGCATCTTTTAAAACCTCAATAGATTCAATATCATTTGTATTTAACGTAGTTAACGAGCTCATCGCCTCGCCTTTGTTGAACAATTCGGCAGAGGGATTATAAAGAGGTATACCGTCTACCACATACAAGGGTTCATTACTTGCACTAATAGAGGATATCCCACGAATAGAAACCCTTTCTCCAGTACCCAAGTTACCCGAACTTGTATTTATACTTACCCCAGCCATTTTCCCTTGTAGAAGTTCCACAGGAGAAGCTATTTGTCGCATATCCTCTGAAGATACACTGAGCTTTTCAATTGCCGTAGTTAGGGTTCGCTTTTCTTGGGTTCCGTACCCCACTACGATGATTTCATCTAACTCACTATAGGATTGTTCTAAGGAAGTAATACTATTGCTTTGAGCTACAATACTCTTGGGCTTGTATCCCATAAATGTAAACTCTAACTGATCCTTTCCCTTGAGCGCTTGAATAGTGTAATTCCCATCAATATCGGTAAAGGTACTTTCGCTGTTTCCCTTGACTTGCACAACTACCCCTGGGAGCCCTAATCCGTTTTCATCAAGCACTTTACCCCCAATAGAAGCTACAGCTACTTGCACGTCTTGCTGCTTCGCTTGTTTCTTAAAAGAAATTAAGCTGCTATTGATCTGATACTGAGTCTGGGTAGCCTGACTTATTTTGTTCAACAACTCGGTTACCCCAATATTCTTCTTGTCAATCACAATAGTTCCCTGAGGATCTAAAGCCGAAGAAAAAGCTATCTTATAACCTGTTTGAGCTTCTATTTGCTCAAATAAAGAGGCAATCGACACGCTTCCTTGAATTAGCTCAATTGATTCAAGATGCTGATCACTTGCTTGGTGTTGCCTTTGCTGCGCATAGTGCTCCTGAGAATACAGCAAGATACAACAGGCTACATACAATCGCGTTTTCGACTTAAAGCCAGTTTTTGTAAACATAATTTATAGAATTATTTAATAGTTACTGTTTTACCGTTTATCTGATAGGTCAAGTTGTGAATAAAGCAGAAGCTATTGAGAATGTCGCTTAGGCTACTGTTTCTATAGTCACCTGTTATCTTTATGTGCTTCAACTTGTTGTTACTTGACTCAATCACCACATCAAACTCCTCTTGTAGAGCAAGACTCCAAAACTCAAAAGAGGCATTTTTCATATTCATTGCCTGATTCAAAGAAGATATAATCTGATTAGATGCGTCTTTTTTTAGTAGTTTGCTATTGTGATAATAGGCTTTTTGGTTCTGCTGTAAAATCACAAATTCCTCGCTGTTAGTAGCCATTACTTGAACCTTACCACTTTGAACATCGACAAGACTTGTCGTTGTTTGTTCATCTACAGTAAAACTCGTTCCCAATACCTTGGTTTGCAAATCGCGAGTAGTAACTATAAAAGCGAGCTTTTTATTGGGAGTCACGTTAAAGAAGGCTTTACCCTGTAAGGAAACTTGCCGGTTAGCGTGATTATAGTCCTTATCTACCACTATTTTTGAATGTGCAGACAAAGTTACCTTGGTTTGATCAGAGAGAATGATTGTTCTCTCTGCGGAAGTCGTCTCATAAATGTGGGTAGAATCAACTGAAGAGGATAAAAAGTAGAACAAAGCAGAGGCCATCATAAGAACCCCTACAAGGGCAAACTGATAAAAGCCTTTAGAGGACTTGCTCCTTACTTTAGTCTTGGATAAAATCGCATTGTAGATTTTTGCTTTGCGTTTTTTATCAGATGTGACTTCCTCTAAAGAAATCCCCCCTTGATTCATTTTACTGATAAAGTCCTCAATGACTTTATCCTGAGTTTGATCGCTTTTCCCTTCTAAATAATCTGTTGTGATTTGCTTAAATCTCTTTTCCATTACACTTGCTTTATACTCTAAAGAGTAGCACAAGTGGATTTCCCCCTACACAAAACCACAGAGTTAACCAATTGATAACAAATCCATTATCAATGTTACCACAAGGTTAATGAAAAGACAAGATTACGCACAAAATAGGCAGGGAAATAGAAGTAGGTAAATTAACACGGAGAATCTTAAGGGATTTGGAAATGTGATTCTCCACTGTACTTTCCGAAATACTAAGCCGATTGGCAATTTCTTTATAAGAATAGTGTTGATAAAATCTCAAGTGGAAAACTTCAAAACAACGCAGAGGCAACACCTCTTGAGCCTTAGAGTAGATTAGATCTAAGAGTTGACTTTGAAAAACCTCTTGTTCTTGTTCACTCAAAAGGTCATTCTCTGATAGCACATGGAACACTGTTTCTAATTGCAGTGTATTTAAAGGCCTATTTTTAATGTAGTACAGACTTTTATACTTGACAGAGCTTAGCAGATAAGCTTTGGGTTTATCTATGGTTAATTCATCATATTTACTCCATATAGCTATAAATACGTCTTGTACTATATCACTGGCTGTGTCGTGTTCTCTTGTGAGATTATAGGCATACCGATACAAGATATCCCAATACAAATCGTAATTGGTTTGAACCCATTTATTTCTATCCATAATTAAAACGCAGTGTTAGTTAATAGATTTGGATAAAAGTAGGTGTAATAATTAGGATGTATATTAAGTAAATATTAAACCATGGTTAAGTTGATTTTAATTTAACCATCCGTAGAAAGTAGTTACATTAAGAAGCCATTTTCAAAAAACAACCCCTTTTGCAATGCGAAAGTTTACAGTTTGCCACTGCCCCTACCCTTATAGATTAGGTAAGCGCCTAAGACAATACCCACAAAAGCCCCTAAGACAAATCCCTCTTGTGGGAGATCCTGTCCAATACCGCCAATGCTGATGCCCAAAAATATAATGCTAAAAAGAATAATTACCCAACCCAGTAGTTTCATAATCTAAATTTTATACCCTGCAAAATGCAACTATATTTCTACATAAGCAAAAACATGGCCAAGGTTAACAAGTAAGAAAAAGAAATTTACTTTTTTTACAGTTAACCACCTCCTTAGTTTTGCTATCGACTTTACTACAAAACAGCAACTGCCTATAAAAACAAAAAAGGTGTATAAACCTTGTCTAGTCATACACCTTTTTGTTATATATAAGCTCTTCGAGTTAATTCAATCCTCTGGCTTTCTTCTCCCATGCCCAAGCACTAAAGAGCATATCGTCTAGAGTCTTTGTTGGTTTCCATCCCAATACTTCTCTTGCTTTTGTATTATCGGCCCATGCCATATCCACATCTCCTGCTCTGCGATTGACAATTTTATAATTGAGTTTTATACCGCTTACTCTCTCAAAGGAATGAACTAACTCTAACACTGAATATCCTTGCCCATTTCCAACATTAAATGCTTCAATTTGCTGAGTATTCTCCTTATTTAGAAGTCGCTTTAATGCGCGAACGTGCGCATCTGCTAAGTCAACCACATGGATATAGTCCCTAACACATGTACCATCAGGTGTATTGTAATCGTCTCCATAAATGGATAAAAACTCGCGAATTCCAACTGCAGTCTGCGTGATATAAGGAATTAAGTTATAAGGAACCCCTAAAGGCGACTCCCCTATCATAGCTGATTCATGGGCTCCTATGGGGTTAAAATAACGCAACAAAATACCTTGTAAAGGGTATATCTTAGCTAAATCTTCAATAATCTCCTCTCCCACTTGTTTGGTATTTCCATAAGGAGACAAAGCAGTCTTAATAGACTCGTTTTCCGAAATTGGCATCACCTGAGCTTGTCCATATACGGTGCAAGAAGAGCTAAATATTAGCTTGTCTAAACCGTATTCTTGCATGCCGCTAAGTAAGTTGATAAGAGAAAAGAAGTTGTTCTCATAGTACATCAACGGCTTTTGCATACTCTCTCCCACTGCTTTGGACGCAGCAAAGTGTATGACTCCATCAATCTGACTTTGACGAGTATTAAAAAAATCAAGTACTAAGGCTTTATCTCTTAAATCGAGTTTTACAAATTCTGGCATTTTACCAGTGATGGCAAAGATTCCGTCTAATACACTAAGTGAAGCATTTGACAAATCATCTAAAATCACTACCTCATAGCCTTGTTTTTGCAATTCTACCACTGTATGAGAACCAATAAAGCCAAGTCCGCCTGTAACAACTATCTTCATTCTATTTTTTATCTAAATTGAATTTTGTTCTAATTCTAATTATTGCCTTTGTCTAATAAACTGGCCGCTGCTTTGTCTAAGATGTACTCGACATGGGCCAACTTTTGCAAATAAGTTGCTGGAATATCCGCCGAGATAGCGCCTTTTAAGGCTTTTTGGATAATCTCCGCCTTGCGCTGAGACAGGGCCATTAAGATAATCTCCTTGGCTTGGGTAATGGTTTGTATCCCCATAGTGATTGCTTGAGCAGGCACTTTCTCCTTACCGCCAAAATCCCCTGAGGCATCCTCCCTTGTCAAGTCATTTAAGGTAACTAATCTGGTTTTAGAACAATCCGCTGAGCCAGGCTCGTTAAAGCCGATGTGCCCGGTGCGCCCAATGCCTAATAACTGCATATCTAAGCCGCCAAAATCAGCAATCTTCTTTTCATATAAATCACAGTAGGCGTGTATTGCTTCCATGGAAAGCGTTCCATCGGGGATATGAATATTTTGTTTTGGAATATCAATATAGTTAAACAGGTTAGATTTCATAAACGACACATAACTCTGTTCCTCCACTGGATGCATGGGATAGTACTCATCTAGGTTAAACGTGACAACGTTCTGAAAACTGAGTCCTTCATACTTGTGCAAGCGCACAAGCTCTTTATAAACCCCCTTGGGAGTGGATCCGGTAGCTAACCCCAATATAGCCTTTTGACCTTGTTCTTGTTTAGTAACAATAACCGAAGCGATGCGATTGGCCACATAAGCCGAAGCTATTTCTTGATTCTCATAAATCTTGATTGCCTTTTCTTTATCACTTACCAGATCAATGGATTTCAACAATTCTTTCATTTAATTCTTTTACTACTTTTTTTCTCTCTATACTAAAATAGCCAAAACAACAAAAAACAACTTAAAGTTGTTGTTTGTTGTTTTAACTCAAAAGTAAGGTGTAATTGACTTTGTACCTGCACATTTTTAGTGAAGACTACAAAAAACTGAGGCAAACCAGCAGTTATTACCTGCTACAAATAACGCATTTACTCAGCTCTTTCAAAAGTACAAAAAAATTCTTAGTTCTGATAATTTTATCATAAACAGAATCTACTAATTATCGCTGTAAAAAAGAAGCAACAACACCCGGTTTACAGAGCCTTAAACCGCATGACTACTCCATTGACAATAAGCCTAAAAAAAAGTAGCTCAAAAAAAATATCTCTGAACACCAAGCATACTAAAGTATGATTTTTTAAATGGGTTCAGAGATATAATTTCACATTAACACGCCCTATTTGATAACGGTGAAATTTTGGTTATGTAGACATTAATAATTTCATTACTGGTACTTTCAATAATTTGCCCTATTACAAGCTAAAAGCATAACGCAATTTAAGACCAATCATTTTATTTTTAAAATTTCGATCCTTGAATCGCTCATCTGACCAAACAGACGAATACTCAAGTGGTTTTGCAAGGTCGTTTCCATGGATAACTGCAAAGTTATCAGCCTTTCCCTTAGGGCGAATATCATTTAATCCCAATTCAAAATACACGCCTATGTAAAGGTGACTATCATGACTTAAACGCTGCTTCACCCCTGTTTCGATCAGCCAAGAGTACCCGGTTTTTAGCCAGTACTTTTCAGTATCTGAAACCTTATTAAACTCACCAAATCCCATAAAATCGGGCCCGCTTAATAGCGCATCCCACTTGGGGTAATACCCCTTTGTGCTAACCTTGTCTATTTTGATTGTTGACTCAGACTTCGCAAGAGGTATACTAAAGGCCATTCCACTACTGACATACCAACTCAGTATCCCTTTTGTTTGGTATTGCACCGTTAAAGGTATTCGAAGATTCTGGGTGTGAATCTTCTCTGAATAACCACTTGTTTTATAGCTAAACTCAAAACTATCCGATTCTATATCTTCTTTACTATACCCTCCTTGATTTCTTGCTTGGTAAAAACGGTAATTTTGCTTAGCATAGCCAATAGAAGTACTAACGCTCCATTGCGGTAAAAAATCGTACTCGTATCCCAGTGAAAAAGCATATCCCATAGAACTTCTCTCACTGGAAACCTCATGCTTAGCTGGTTGAATAAAAAAACCGGTTCCCTCTACTGTAATTTTTTGTGCGTGGGTTGTCCATGATATAAAAACAACCAAAACACTATATAAGATCTTTGTATTCATATCTCTATTTTTTTAAGGTTTGACAATGATTGTTTTTACTTGTTTTGTATCTCCGATATACATCACCAAATAATAATTACCTGATTGAATGTGCATTGGAAGAGACAATACAGAATCTCTTTGATGTAAAACAGTTGAGTAAATCAAAGCGCCACTAACGCTAAATACCTCTACCTTGACATTATTAATTAATTGCGCTGGATAATCAAACACAATATTCATCTCTTGTCCTATGGACACAGGATTTGGATAGAGCGTGACTGTGTTTTTATGTTGATAAGTAACCTCGCCGATACAACTGCTGATTTGCTCGTTTTTATCCGTTGTCAATACCACTGTGTACTCGGCATGCTCATCTAAAATATCATCAATTTTATTTCCTGCAGAATAGACCTGTTCTGTCCCTATTAGTTTGCCATTTTTAAACCACTGATAAGCAATAAACTTATATCCTCCATTTGTCGATGGATTATTGTTAACTAGTAAAGTATTGCCGAATTTCTCAATAACAATATCTTTAAATGCAAATGGTTTTTCAATGACAATTCTATACTTGCGTATTTTTTGTTTATTATGCGACTCCACGGTAATATCTTGATTGTATATCCCAGCTTTAGGCGTGTGAATCACAAAGTTTTCACTAACCGAGGCAGACGCCCCCAGAGGGATTGCAATACTTAATTGAACCTCTTTGGAAAGATCATCACAATCCATGCGATATACAATTGTACTTTCAGGGTTAACATAGCGTTTCCCGTTAATACTAAGCTCACTAATATCCGCTTGACTATTTGTCACTACTAATGTTCTACTTACAGCTTGCGCTGGTAGATAATTTTGATTTCCTGGCTGATTTGCAGTAATTTCCACCTGACCTACGTCTTTTATTTGCACAAGCCCTTGGGTATCCACTGTTGCGATATCGGGGTTTGAAACGCTATAGCTCACTTTCAATCCCGAATCACTATGGCTAACTAAAAGAACGGATTGTTGTTTGTCTAAATCTATCAAAGGAATCTGTTCAAATTCAATCCTTTGATCAGCTTTTTCTATAGTAAGTGTCCCCTCAAGGGATAAAGGATGGTAATTATCTCCAGCCAAGACCTTTGCCTCTACCTTATATTCACCCACATCGCTATGGCTGTTATTTGAATATGTCACATCTGTCACTATATCTATATCTCCTGAAATAGCCAATGACTTTAATTCACCATCGTATCGATACACAGTGTCTTTTAGCTCCACTCCAATAAGCTCAGCT
>NZ_WSPP01000158.1:0-25412 GCF_009767705.1 Myroides sp. LoEW2-1
TCATAGAATATAAAGATTACTGCCAGTCATTAACTTGAATCCATACAAAAAAAGGCAACCATACGGTTGCCTTTTCTTTCGTTTGTAGTTTGTAAATGTATGTATAAGATTTTTATTATATCTTATTTATTTCCTTTTGCGTAATCGGCTAAGAACTGAGCTAATCCATTATCTGTCAAAGGATGTTTTAACAATCCTTCGATAGCACTTAATGGCCCAGTCATTACGTCTGCTCCAATCTTAGCACAGTTCACAATATGCATTGTGTGACGCACTGATGCAGCTAAGATTTCAGTATGAAAACCATAGTTATCATAGATTTGACGAATTTCTTGGATTAACATTAATCCATCAGTTGAAATATCGTCTAAACGTCCAACAAATGGAGATACATAAGTAGCTCCCGCCTTAGCAGCTAATAAAGCTTGCCCTGCTGAGAACACTAATGTTACATTTGTTTTAATACCTTTAGAAGAAAAATACTTACATGCTTTTATACCTTCTTTTGTCATTGGTAATTTAACAACAATCTGAGGATTTAAAGCTGCTAACTCTTCACCTTCTTTTATCATCCCATCATAATCGATCGAGATAACTTCTGCACTAACATCACCATCTACAATTTCACAAATTGTTTTGTAGTGGTTAATAATGTTCGCAGCCCCTGTAATGCCTTCTTTAGCCATTAAAGAAGGGTTGGTAGTTACACCATCTAAAACACCAAGTGCTTGAGCTTCTCTAATCTGATCTAAATTAGCTGTGTCAATAAAAAATTTCATAGTAATATATTTCTTATATTATGTTATGCTGTAGTCCAAAATTACAACTTATATCTGGGTTAATCACAATTTTTGAATCATAATTTATTCCTTTATCTTATAATGATTCATTAGCAATTTCTCATAAGTTTTACTCGGTAGAACCTTCTTTAAGAATAAAGAAAACTTTTGCAACTTCTCCCCAACTTTATACCTAACTTTAGGTTTTTTAGTATTGATTATTTTAAAAATAGCTTCAGCCATTTCCATTGGATTATTACCACTATCCACATGTGTATTTGCCATGTCTAAAGACATTTGATAAACATCTTTATACGGAGAGTCTTGTAACACTGGAGCATGATATCTTCCTGCAGCAATATTAGTGGCAAAATCTCCAGGAGCTACATTTGTAACTTCTATTTTGAAAGGTTTCAGTTCCATGCGCAAAGCCTCTGTTATCATCTCTAAAGCGCTTTTTGAAGATGAATAAATACCTCTAAAAGGCAATCCCATATATCCTGCAATAGAAGTAACATTAATAATTAAACCACCTTTCTGATTTCGCATCGTAGGTAATGCTGCTTTGATAACTTCAATTGGACCAAAAACGTTAGTTTGAAAATTATTAATTATCTCATCTGTAGGAATTTCTTCAATAGGACCAGTAATTCCTACACCTGCATTGTTGATTAAGATGTCGATTCTCCCTTCTTTTGCTACTACTTCAGCTATAGCACTTACAATAGTTACTTTATCTCTTACATCGAGCTGAACTAATGGAAATTTAGATCCTACGACCCTCTCCGGATTGCGACTTGTTCCATAAACTTTAAATCCCTTTAGAGTTAAATACTCTCCTACACATTTGCCTATACCAGAAGATCCTCCAGTGATAAAAACTACTTTACTCATTTTGCTTTTCTTATTTAAACAAATATAATACTATCGATAACAATAATAAAGAATACACTATAATTTGATAAGTTGCTATATTTACACAAAACTAATTAGTTCCACATGATTAAAAACACATTATTACTTGGTTTGTTTGCTGTACTCTTGCTAAATTCTTGTAAAGGCGTACAGCAAAATTTAGATAATAGTCTTTTAAACAACACTACTGTAGTACCATATCAATATTACGCGCTAATTAACCAAGATTCGATTGCAACAAACTTAAAAAAGCTTGCTTCTGATGAATTTCAAGGTAGACGTACTGGCGAGCCTGGTCAGAAAAAAGCAACTGAATTTATTGTCAACTTCTACAAGAAAAGGGGAATTGCACCACCAAAAGAAATGGATGGCTATCTACAGAGTATTCCCTCTTCATTTATGAAACCTTCAATGATGAAACTACAAGACAGTGAGAATATACTAGCCTATTTTGAAGGAACAGAAAAACCAGAGGAAGTTTTGATTATTTCTGCTCATTATGACCATATGGGAATACTATTAGATCAAATATATTACGGAGCTGATGACAATGGTTCTGGAACTGCATCTATTATGGAGATAGCAAGAGTATTTCAACAATTAAAAGAACAAGGGATTCAACCCAAGCGATCTGTATTGTTTATCCACCTTACAGGGGAAGAATTTGGACTTTTTGGTTCAAAGTACTATGTTCAGAATCCTATATTTCCAATTGAAAACACCATTGCTAACCTTAATATTGATATGATAGGACGCCGAAGTAAAGAGCACTCTGGCAAAGGTGATTATATTTTTGCAGTTGGTTCAGGAAAATTGAGCAAAGATCTTTATGATGTTGTAAGTTCAGCAAATAAAGAATCAATCAACCTTACAATTGATTATAAATTTGACGATGAAAATGATCCACAACAAATTTATTATCGATCTGATCATTATAGTTTTGCCCAAAAAGGTATTCCGGCAGTATTTTATTACAATGGCACTCATGATGACTACCATTTACCTTCAGATACTTTTGATAAAATAGATCTACCTTTACTTACAAAGAGAACTCAATTAATCTTTACAACAGCTTGGAAATTAGCAAATGGAGAACACAGACCCCAACTTACAGAAAAAAAGAACTAAAAGAGCCAAAATAATTGATATCTCATTATTTATCTTGTGCATGACAAATCTTATATTATGGCTTATAAGAGCTGGGTATGCCTATAATATAGAAAGCTATACTGCCTTTGCTTGGATTTATAATAATTTATTTACTCCAATGTACTATGCCTTATATGTACTTCCCATTGCTCTTGTGCTAAGTTTTATCAATCGAAGGATTACTTTAGATTCTTTTTCATTCCTATCTATCAAATGCTTAGCAATTACCTATATACTAATATTTATAATTAGATAAAACATTCTAACATATACTGACAAAAAAAGGCCATTCTAAATAGAATAGCCTTTTCCTTTTGGGTGGATGATGGGTTTCGAACCCACGACCTTCGGAACCACAATCCGACGCTCTAACCAACTGAGCTACAACCACCGTGTCATGAATTTTATTTTAAAACTAAATCCCAAAGTTTTTGGGTGGATGATGGGTCTCGAACCCACGACCTTCGGAACCACAATCCGACGCTCTAACCAACTGAGCTACAACCACCGTGTTTTGTTTAACGGTTGCAAAGGTACCTATTTTTCTATACCTCGCAAGCTTTTTTAGAAAAAAATTACATCAATTTATCTAAACTGCTGACTGCTAAATACCTTTCAACAGTAAATCCTTCTGCGAATTCTTTATTAACCAACCTTCCTAGATCCTGCGCGCGATACGTTATGCTATCCAAAAAGTTTTTTGATGTTATTGGCGTTTTCGGTTCACTCGATTTTGGATCGTAAAATTGCGTCCCATAAGCCAAAACTGAAGCTAATTTTTGCTCCATAAAACCTTCTACATCTACAACAAAATCTGGCTCAATATTCTTCCATTGAATATAGTGATAAACCAGTTTTGGCCTCCATGCTTCTTGACTAACTCCGTCTAACTCTGTCTGAATCTTCATCAATCCAGATAAAAAACAAGCATCAGAAACAAGCTTACTTCCTTTTCCGTGGTCAATATGCCTATCGTCTATAGCATTACACAAGACAATCTCTGGCTTATACTTGCGTATCATTCTTATTATTTCCAGTTGGTGTTTTTCATCATTGACAAAAAAGCCATCTCTAAAACCCAAATTCTCACGTGCAGACACACCAAGTATTCTTGCTGCTTCTTCTGCTTCTGCTTTACGTGTTTCAGCTGTGCCACGAGTTCCAAGCTCTCCTCTGGTTAAATCAACTATTCCCACAGTTTTCCCCAATGACACTTCTTTGGCAATTGTTGCTCCACATCCAAGTTCCACATCATCTGGATGTGCTCCAAAAGCTAAGATATCTAATTTCATCATTCCTTTGTTGTGAACTCTTAATCATTCTTACTAACTGTTAAAAAAAACAAGAGTAATTCAGATACAAATTCCTTTTAATATTAATACTAATTATTTTAAAACCTTTTTCATCGTCGAAGACTTATTCACAGTTTCGATAAACTCCGACGTAGGATCACTATCTTTAGTCACCCCACACCCAATGTATAAGCTCACTTTGTCACATTCCACTTCCATGCAGCGTAGATTAACGTATAAATCAGTCTCTTCTACCGTTTGTTCAATCACATTACAGTTTAGTTCACCTATATATCCTGCATAGTATTTACGCTCATAGCCTTCTTCATTAATCAAAAACTCTCTGGCCTTCGCTTTTGGCATACCACATACCGCTGGCGTGGGATGCAATGCATCTACAATAACTTTAACGTTATTTTCTTTAAGTTCTGCTACCACACTTGTGCATATATGCATAACGCGTGCAGCTCTTTTAGTAAATGGTTCAGAAACTGTTATCTTGTTAGCTAATGGATTTAAACTTTCCACTATAAAATCAGTCACAAACTGCTGTTCTTCCTTCTCTTTTTGCTCCCATACCACATCTTGTTGCCCATTATTTACTTGGGTTCCTGCTAATGCCATGGTCTCTAATACTCCATCCTTTACTTTTAATAGTGATTCGGGTGTTGCACCTGCCCACATCCCTATTTCTGGATGATAAATCACATAACAAAAAGCCGTAGGATATGATAAGCACAATCTATTAAACAGCCCTTCCAAATCACCTTGAACGTCTACTTGGATACTCTCTTTTCTGGATGGCACTACTTTTCCAAAAACATTCTGCTTAATTGCCGACACACATCGCTTCACCAAATCTTCAAAATTCTCTTTAGCAATCGCATCATTGTAATTTAATTCAACGTCCTCTAAATCCAATTTCCCTTGTGGCGCTTGCTCT
This sequence comes from Myroides sp. LoEW2-1, assembly GCF_009767705.1. NCBI lineage: Bacteria > Pseudomonadati > Bacteroidota > Flavobacteriia > Flavobacteriales > Flavobacteriaceae > Myroides > Myroides sp. LoEW2-1. The sequence goes on from NZ_WSPP01000158.1 coordinate 5,079, forward strand.
ACAATAATAGCTGATTCAGATAAAGGAATATAAAATCGCTTTCCTTGTGCAAAAGGAGCTAAAACAAATCCCACTTCATCAAAATTCTCAATAAGGTGTAGCTCTCGCGTTTTTTGAAAAAGCCCCACCATTTGATCTGCATTAGGCTTTCTATATACTACAAATGGTCTTTTTTCTTCAAATTGCTTAAGTAAACATTTATACAAATACATACTTACTTTCTTCTATCTATTACAATATTAGTTATTTTACAGAGTGAAATTAACTCCCCATTTTCATCTGTTATGCGAATTTCCCATAAATGCAACATACGACCTCTATGAATCAACTTAGCTGTTCCTGTCACTAAACCAGCTCTCTTACTTTTTACGTGATTAGCAGAGATTTCAATACCTCTGATTTCCTGCGTTTCTGGATCTATCAACATAAGAGAAGCCCCACTCCCTAAGCTTTCTGCCAAGGCCACTGAGGCACCACCATGCAACAATCCCATGGGTTGATGCACTTCAGGTTTAACTGGCATAGTTGCTACAAGGTATTCTGGGCCTGCATCAACGTATTTTATTCCCAATGTTTCCATCAGGGTATTCTTAGAGACTTTAGCATACATTTCTAAAATAGCCTCCTTATCAAAGTTCTTTCTTATATTATTGCTCATAATCTTACAAATTTAAAACCTATGTGGCTTAGTGCTCTTAAAATTAAAGTAAATTTCCCCTTCAATTCTTAAAAAAAATATAATTATCACTCTTTTTCCTATATCTCCAAGTTTCCTGACTTTAATCAACGTTCAATTTCTTATTTTTTAGTAATTTTGCCCCACAAAAACATACACACAAACTACAACTTTTTTTAAACACAATGGAAGATATCCAGGCAGAAGTGCACAAAGCATACGAAATAATCAAAAATGGTGGTATCATTTTATACCCTACAGATACTGTATGGGGAATAGGTTGTGACGCAAATAATCCAGAAGCTGTAAAGAAAATTTACAGTTTAAAACAAAGAGCTGAATCCAAAAGCATGATTGTTCTTGTCAATGGAGACAGACTTCTACATAGGGTTTTTAACGAAATTCCCGAAGTTGCTTGGGATATCCTTGATTATAGCGACAAGCCAACAACACTTGTTCTTGACAATCCAAGATATGTTGCTAAAGAGATTATTTCCTCTGACAACGCTTTAGGCGTTCGAATTGTTACGGAGCCTTTTTGTTTTAAATTAATTGAGCGAATGAAATCGCCTTTGGTTTCAACTTCTGCTAATATAAGCGGACAGCCTTCTCCTCAAAATTTCAAGGAAATATCAAAGGAAATTATTGACGGGGTAGATTATGTTGTGAATCTAAGACAAACAGAAATCAAACCTGTTAAACCATCAACTGTAATAAAACTAACAGCAAATAGTCAAGTGACAATACTTAGAAAATAACGGTATTGTCCTTTTATCATTATGAATACTAAAACTCCAATATATAAAGAAGCCTTAACAAATCCTATATTTGATTACGTATCAAAAGCAGCTGAAAACCTAAAAGTTGACAGTTATGTGATTGGCGGTTACGTTCGAGACTTCTTACTTCAAAGAAACACTAAGAAAGACATTGATATTGTTGCTGTTGGCAGTGGTATTGAACTTGCTTTGGAAGTTTCTAAATTATTGCCTAATCAACCCAAAGTTCAAGTGTTTAAAAACTATGGCACAGCCATGTTGCGCTTTGATGATATGGATATCGAATTTGTTGGTGCACGAAAAGAATCTTATCACTTTGACAGTAGAAAGCCTGTAGTAGAAGATGGCACACTACAAGATGATCAGAACAGACGTGATTTTACAATTAACGCCTTGGCTTTATCTTTAAACAAAGCAAACTACGGCGAATTGTTAGATCCCTTTAACGGCGTTAGTGATTTGAATAACAAAATTATACGCACTCCTTTAGATCCAGATATTACCTATTCTGACGATCCGTTGCGCATGATGCGAGCAGTGCGTTTTGCTGCTCAGTTAGATTTCTTTATTCACGAAGATTCCTTTGAGTCAATTACTCGAAATCACAAGCGTTTAGATATTATTTCAGGAGAGAGAATCGTCGAGGAGTTGAACAAAATACTATTGACAACAACTCCTTCTAAAGGATTTCTTTTATTGTATAAAACAGGGTTATTAGACTTGATTCTTCCTGAATTAACTGCACTAAACCAAGTAGAAGAAATTGAAGGTCACACACATAAAAACAACTTCTATCACACTTTAGAGGTTGTAGATAACATTAGTCAAAACACAGATGACTTATGGCTTAGATGGGCAGCCCTTTTACACGACATTGGCAAAGCTCCTACTAAGAGATATACAAAGAGAAACGGTTGGACCTTTCATGGGCACGAGTTTTTAGGAGGCAAAATGGTGAAGAAAATCTTCACTCGTTTACACATGCCATTGAATCAAAAAATGAAGTTTGTTCAAAAGATGGTTATGATGAGCTCAAGGCCAATTGTCTTAGCACAGAAAGAAGTTACTGATTCTGCAGTGCGACGTTTAGTTTTTGATGCAGGGGAAAATGTAGAAGATTTGATGACGCTATGTGAAGCAGACATTACCACTAAGAATCCAAATAAATTCAAGAAATACCACAATAATTTCAAAGTTGTTAGACAAAAAATTGTTGAAGTAGAAGAAAGAGATCATGTTCGCAATTTCCAACCTCCTATTACAGGTGAAGAAATTATGGATATATTTGGTTTAAAACCTTGCAGAGAAATTGGTTCAATCAAAGAATCAATCAAAGAAGCTATTTTAGAAGGTGTTATACCAAATGAATATGAAGCTGCTTACCATTTTATGCTTGAAAAAGCTAAAAAAATGGGATTAGAAATAGTCAATAAATAATAGACAATATATATGAAAAATTATTTTTTACCCTTTGCTAAAGCTTCACTAATATTAGTGTATTTAGTGATATTTGCTGGTGCAGCGGTAAGGATGACAGGTTCAGGAATGGGTTGTCCAGACTGGCCTAAATGTTTCGGATACTACATCCCTCCTACTGATGTTGAAGTATTGCAATGGCAACCAGATCGTCAATATGAAAAAGGACAAATGATTATTCATGACGATAGTTTATGGAAAGCAAAAGAGGATTTTACAACAACATCTGAGTATAACGAGGTTCACTGGGAAAAATATACTAAGCACGATTATGCTGAGTTTAATCCAAATCACACTTGGACCGAATACATCAATAGGTTATGTGGTGCTTTGGCAGGATTAGCTTGTTTGGCAATGGCTATTGCCTCGTTTTCATATTGGAAAGAGCGAAAATCCATTACACTTGCCTCGTGGTTAGTTGTTGCTTTAATGGTATTTCAAGCGTGGTTAGGTGCAGTTGTTGTTTATTCCGTACTAAACCCAATTAAGATTACAGTTCACATGGTAATGGCGTTAGTTATCGTAGCGATTATTATCAGTATCATACACGCATGTAGATGTAGAAATGAAGAAATTAGAAAATACCACAGCAGTTTCAAAACCATACTTATTGTATCCTTAATCTTTACATTAGTACAAACTGTATTAGGTACTCAAGTAAGAGAGTTTATAGATGAAAAGATACAAGCGGGAATTGGCAATGAACATTTATGGTTAAATATGCCAAATATTGAGTTCTACATACACCGTAGTTTCTCCTTTTTAATTTTAGCTGTAAACATCTATTTGTTCTACACCAATAGAAAATACAACCTTGGATTTGACAAAATGAAATGGGTTATGATTTTGCTAATCTTAGAAGTATTTACGGGGGTTTTGATGAATTATCTTCACTTCCCATTTGGATCACAAACAGCGCACTTAGTACTGGCTTCTATACTATTTGGAGTACAATTCAAATTAATTCTCGAAGCAAGAAAATGTTACTACTGCGGTAGAAGTTCGGAAGACTAAAAAATAAATTAAATACATAAAAAAGCGAAACAAGAAAACGTCAAATTCTTGTTTCGCTTTTTTTATTCTATTTTCTCAATTAAATTGTCTTGTATTCAACACAGGATATTACCTCAACCTCAGAGAAATATCTGACCTAAAAAACTTATTGCTTTTCATTGTCCAATATAAACGTGGCTGTTGCCTCCGCTACTTGTTTGAGATGCAATGGCAACTCTTTATCCTTATAAGGGTGTTTTGCCCCAAAGACGTGATTAGCACCATCTACAATATTGAGTAGAGAGTTCGAAATCCACTGATGAAGTAATTGAGCTTCTTTTAACGGCACAGCCTCATCCTCAGTCCCCTGTACAATCAACGTTGGCTTATTCAAATGTTGAGCTGCGACTTGTACATTAAGTCGTTCTTCATTTTGCTCGTAATCCTCCCAAAAAGTAAAGTAATGTGGCATCTTCTGATTTGTCCTTCCGTTGATTACATAGAATACCCCTTGTTCTTTCCATTGATCAAAGCGATCGTGATGCGGAAAGCGCTTTCTAAAATCAGAAACACCTGCCCAAGTAATAACTCCCTTTACATCAGAATTAAAATATCCTTGAAGAATGACTGCGCCACCTCCACGGCTATGCCCAATCAAATAAATATTACTCGCATCTATCCCGTCAAGTGTTTTATAATAATCGATTACAGTAGTCAAATCGTTTTGTTCTTGGCTATAAGTGCTATGTCCGAAAGCTTCTAAATCCTCAAACTCCGTAGGCTTGTCAACCGTAGTACCATTCATACAAAAATTAAACTTGACTACACAGCATCCCTTCTCTGCAATATAATCCATCGCTAAATCCCAAGCTCCCCAATCTTTAAAACCTTTATATCCATGACAGAATATCACCAAAGGCAATACTTTATCATTTGCTGGACGGGTAATATCCGACAATATATCTCTATTATTTGAGCTCTTTAATACAACTGTCTTTTTAAATAATTCACCTTTCATAACACATCATTTTAACATTTGATAGCAATAATTTATATCTATTTTAAAACTATAAAAACTAACTTAGCAACAATCAACTTATAATAAAAACATATTTACAATGAAAAAAGTAACTAAACGCATGAAATTCACAAGTAGTATTCTAATGCTAACGTTTTTATTGATCTCTGCAGGAATTGACTTTAGCCATGCACAAGAGAAAAAGAATGACTTCAAGGTAAAAAGCACTACCTATGAGTACAAAATTACTAAGGAAACTAAAGATACTGATTTAGAGTTGATAAAAAAAGAAGTCAACGATGAAAAAGTAGCTACCTTAAACTTTTCGAACATCAAGAGAAATGACAAAGGTGAGATCATCGCTATTACGACAAAATTTATTGACGAAAGAGGGTCTTCTCAACAAAAGTCAGAGTATAACTCCATGGGAATAAGTCCTTATTCAATAACAATTCACGAGAACGACAAAGGAGATAAATACTTAGAAATTTCAACTCCAAATAACCCCATGTTTAGCAACCAAAGTAATTTCGGTATGCAAAGTTCCATGTTTGGCAATAGCCATGCAGGAGAACAAGACAGTTTCTTTACAAGTGATATCATGGAGATGATGCAATCGATGCAAGAAGATATGCAAAGGCAACGCGAAGAATTTATGAAAATGATGCAACAACATAGCGAACCTACAGAAGCAATAACTCCACAGAAAACCAAATAAGTAAAGTGATGTTTTTTTTCAAACAAACTAAAAAGGAGTGTATTCATACAGAATACACTCCTTTTTTAATTTCATATTATTAGATATAAAATCTATTTTAAATACTTCTCTCCTGTTCTCTGACTTAGGTTTTCGAACATCTCTTTGTACTTAGGTACCTCAACACCATATTTTACTGCCTCTTTGACAATATAACCTGTCATAATCCCCAATTCATTAGAAAGCTTACCACTAAGAAAATCACTGTGCATAGATGTTGTCGATTCATAAGGTATAGCCTTTAACCTACCTTCCACTACATCTACAATATCAGCTGACAAAGTAATTCCCTTAGCTCTCGCCAATGACGATATCTCGATCAAGAGCTGGTGCATAACATCTGCGTGATGCTCCATTACGCCGCCAAAACAAGAGTTATAATACGTTGTCGCAGTCGCAGAAGAAGAAACCAAAATATACTTCTCCCACACTTCCCTACTAATATCACATGTCGCTAAGGCATTAATTCCCGCGTCAGTCAATATCTTTTCAAAAAAGCTCATTTGCGGGGTAAGCTCTTTGTCTAAACCAAAGAGTATACGTTGTCTTCCACTGGGATTATCCACTACACCTGGTTCTTTCAATCGAGTTACAATATAAGTGCACCCCTTCCAGACCTGTCCTTCTTTGAATGCAGAGGCTAACAATTCGAAAGCTTCTACTCCATTTAAAAGGGGCAATATAACGGTACTATCATCTACGACCTCTTTAAGATCGCTAATGACTGGTTCCAAATCATATCCTTTTGTCGCTAAGATAATGTAGTCTAACTTACCAGCTTTCTTGATGTGATCAACAACTAAATTAGGTTTTCCTACCCATTTCTCCTTATCAGTATAAACTTCAATCCCACTGGTACTTATCACTTGGTAATTATCACCTCTTGCAACAAAAATTATTTCAATACTGGGGTCATTTTTATAATAACTTGCTAATAGACCACCATAAAAACCCCCAACACCTCCTATGCCTAAAATTGCAATTCGAGTCTTCATATGCTACTTGTTTTATAATTTCAAACAAGGTAATAAGTTTTCTCGAAACCAAATTCCCTTTTTCAATTTATTGTATTATCCGATAGACACCACGTCTAATACAATCTTTATCAAGAACAATATAGAAAGTACATATACCGTCGGGGTAATATCCTTATGCTGATTAGCACCTAATTTTAAAACTGTAAAACTCAAAATACCAAATACAATTCCCTCTGCAATACTATAAGTGAATGGCATAAAAACTATCGTTAAAAATGCAGGTAAGCCATCTGATAGATTATTAAAATTGATATTCGATACAGAACTAATCATAAATAGCCCTACGATTATCAATGCTGGAGCTGTAGCAGCTGCAGGAATCATCAAGAATATCGGTCCCAAGAATAAAGCTAAGGCAAACATAACAGCTACACTTACTGCAGTTAGTCCAGTTCTACCTCCCGATGCCACACCAGAGGCACTCTCTACATACGAAGTCACAGAACTTGTCCCTAATATCGCTCCAAAAGTAGTCCCCATTGCATCCGTAAATAAAGCCTTTTTCATTTGAGGAAAATTCCCATCCTTGTCCGCTATATTCGTTTTAGAAATCACACCAATTAAGGTACCTACTGTATCAAACAAATTAACAAACAAGAAAGTAAAAACAACTACAACCATATCTATAGACAAGATCTGGTTCCAACCTTCTGCCGTAAACATAGGTTTGATAGCTTCTCCAAAGATAGGCTCAATTGAAGGAGGTAAATCTACCACTCTACTCGGCAAAGATACATCACCTAAAATAACTCCAAAGACTGTCGCCGCAAGGATACCAAAGAGAATGGCTCCATTTACATTTCTAATCAATAAAATACCAGTAACGACCAACCCTACAAGCGTTATCCATACGGTATGTTGACTAAAATCACCTAAGCGAACCAAAGTATTGGGATCTCCTACTACCACACCTGCACTCTTTAGACCTATAAGCGTTATGAACAAACCTATTCCAGCAGGGATAGCTTCTTTGAGTACTTTTGGAATACTCTTTACGATTAATTCCCTAACATTAAAGAAGGTTAAAAGTAGAAAAATGATCCCTTCAATAAATACTGCTGTCAAAGCAAACTGCCATGAATACCCTAAAGTCAAAACAACAGAATAAGTAAAGAAACTATTCAATCCCATTCCTGGAGCTTGAGCAATAGGCAATTTGGCATACAAGCCCATTAACAGTGTTGCAAAAATAGTAGCTAAAGCAGTTGTGGTAAACAAAGCACTCTTATCCATCCCGGCATCCGCAAGAATATTCGGATTCACAACCAAGATATAAGACATGGTTAAAAAAGTAATTATCCCAGCTACAAACTCACGTTTTATAGTGGTACCGTTACTACTTAACTGAAAGTAGTTCTCCAAAAAGTTTTTCATTGTGTTGTTGCGTTAAGCAAACAAAAGTAAAAAGTTTTTAAATACAACTCTATTAAAATTCAAAGATTCCACATTAAAACTAATTAATTAGAAACAGAATCAATACATCGCTATGAAAACACAATGACTTAATACTCTTTCAAAGTACTGTTGTGTCAACTAATTCTTGAAAGTCCTTGGGCAGGGTTTTCTTCTTCTTTACCATTTACAACTTTTCTTTTTTCAATCTCGAACACACAAAGATTAATGCAATATAATTCACCCCTAAAACAATATTTACTATAACTAAGCACTAAAACCCAAACTATCTGCAATGCTTCATTAAATCTAAAGACGCTGTGTGTACACATATGATTGCCATATCCCTCTTTAACACAGATTAAGCGATAGACATAAAAACGAAAAGTAATTATACAAAATAGCTCTGAATCTAAGAAAAAAGCATACTGTAGTATAGTTGTAGAAGAAATGAAAGAGATATGAAGTAGAATTGCTTTGGGCACTGTCTCTTAAAGTGTGTAAGTTCAAAAATAAAGCTTGGGTTAGGTTTTTAAAAACGTCTTATCACAAGATAGATGAACATCTTAAACATAAAAAGCAGCATCATTTCTGAATACTGCTTCATATAGAAAAGTCTAAACAATTTACTGAACTCTAATCGTAACAGGTAGTGTGAACTGAGAACGAACTGCCTTTCCTTTATTCATGGCAGGTTTCCATTTTGGCATTCTCTTTAAGACTCTGATAGCCTCTTGTCCTACTCCGTATCCAGGATCTCTCATCACTTTGATATCTGTTAGACTACCGTCTTTCTCTACTATAAAAGACAGGATAACTTTTACTTCCTTCACACCAGCATCTATTTCTGGTGTCCTAAATGAGTCCACAAATCGGCTGTTAAATTTAGCCAATGTCTCATAAGGTTCTGCCTTAGTAGATACTCCTATATATACTGTCGTATCTTCCAGCCCTACTCCTTTTGTAGCGTCATTGGAATCCACCACTTCATCTGGATTATCTGTTCTGGCTTCATCAATAGCAATTACCCCATCTGGATTAGCATCTAAATTATGTGCTCCTGGGTTAGCATCAATAAAATCATCCACTTTAGGGGCTACTTTAGTAACCTCATTCGCATCTGCTGCCTCCAACTCGCAAAACTCTACTTCTTTAATCTTGCTTAATACTGTTTCTACCTTTTTGGCAGGGAGTTCTACGATTGGCTCCTCCTTAGGTATAAAGGTTTCCACTTCTACTGCTTTAGGCCTAATAACCTCATCAGGAACCACTACAACCGAACCTTCATCATTACTCGCAAATAAGTTAGAGATCACTGTAGGTACAATAAATACGGCACTAAAGAGGAACATTCCTGCTACCAAGGACAAAACGGTGGTACGCGAACTGTTTTTGCGCAAATTATACGCTCCATACGCCTTATTGCGGTGTTCAAAGACAATATCCAACCAATCTTTTCTAAACAAATCATTCTTTGCCATAATTATTTATTTTAAATGTTAAACAACAGACTGTTGGATTATTCGAATACCAACAGCTAAATCAATCTACAGCTACTCTCATAGTGTATTAAAAAATTAATATTATACTAAATTATATGACTAATATACAAATTATAAACAAAAACATTACACATTTACAAATTAAAGTATTTATTTTTATTAAATAAACACTAACAAAACCTATTAAGAAAGCTCATGATATACACTTTTTCTCCTCATGAGCTTATTTGACTAATATGTCTTATTCTGCTTTTTTTGGCTAATCAAAAAAACTACAAAACCATCTGCGAATAGATCGTCAGTACTTATTCTGAAATGTATCGGAAACATCAGTAAGACCAAGGTAAAACCTCAAAAAAAAAGAACTGCCTTTAAAAGACAGTTCTTCAACTATATTATTTTCTTCTATATGTTTTAATAACTTGACTAACAAAAACAGGACCATTAGGGTCATATATATCTAATATCAACATAAACTCTGATTCTATATCAGTGAATACTATTCCCTCTTTATTTGTTAGTTTATAGATTTTATCTTCACGATACTTTTTAGTTTTAGGGTTATGGTAGCTCACTTTATCACAGTGTAAAGACCTTTCTTAAACAATACTTGTATTATGACACTGATTATCTTGTCCATACTTAATACCTGCAATAGCCTTTGTATTAGAATTAAATGCATTAAGTTCCTTTCTACATCTATCTTCAAAAAACGCTTCACCACTATCCCATTTGACATCCACTAAGTCCCATTTACCAATCAATTTATCAATGGTAATTAATTCATCTCTATTATCGTAACCACATTCTATATTATCACTAGAACATCCTTAAACAAAAAAACAAACAAGTAAACACTAAAAGTAATCCTCATTTCATATTTTTGTAATTCTCAGCAAATAACTAAATCGTAATAACAAGTCGAGTACCCGAAGGCAAATCCTTATTCCACACCTCTGCTATTTCCTCTAAAGGGTAAGCTGCAGTTTGAATCTTCAATTTGTCATTAGAGGCTAATAAAAACATTTCGGGTAAGATTACTTTGTTAAAGACAATTAATTCCTCGGCTGATAAACTTCCAAAACCAGAGCCCAGTATTTCTATAGCAGAGCTACGCAAGATAGCAGAAGTTAACGCAATCTCTTTACCTGCCATATCACCCGCTGTTACAATTTTTGTAGTATGCGATAGGTGATGTATACTTCCGCCCTTTAAAGTATCTAAAATCCAAGTTATAGGCTGTCCCCACAGATAGTCAATTACGATATCGATAGGATACTGATCGTGAATCGCTTTTAATTTACCTTTCACCGCTTCTTCTCCTTCTTTTAGATTAATCGTATGCGTAGCGCCGAATGTTCTTAACTCATTAAGAATACGCTCATTACGCCCCGTCACGATAATCTCATTTGCTCCATAGTATTTTGCAATTTGCACGGCTACCTGACCTGTAACACCCGTAGCCCCATTAAAAAGTATATTTTGTCTTTTCTCCAGCTTCCCTCTTATCAATAAGGGCATGGCAGAACCCAATACAGCATTGGGTAAGGCTGCGGCTGTCACATAATCTAAGTTATGAGGGATAGGTGTAATCTGTTGGGAAATCAATGCATACTCAGCCAGCATCCCCGTCATACCTTGTGCGTAAACACGTCTGCCATCTTCCAATAGCCCGACGCCATCTACCCCTACAACACAAGGAAAATCCTTATAACTCGCATAGTGCTTTCCACTCACTCTCGCCTTGTCCAAATTCTTAATTGCCGCTGCTTTAACATGCAACAATTGTTGATTTAAACCATTGCTAACTGGAGCTTCTATTTCACCATATACAGGTACTGAACCAGACTTATACAATACTGCTGCCTTCATATTCTCAATAAAATAAATAAAGCACAATATTACAACAATAAGAAGTATCATTTCTAAAAAAGATAGCAAGTCCGCTCACTTATATGACTCCCACATTTTTTATCAATCCAAAATCTTTCTTAGTCCAATACAACTAAGCAACTCTACTTAATATCTTCTTCATTCACCCTTAAACCACCCAGATGTTTGCATGTCTTACTAATTCAGATCGATTTTGTATCGCTACTATTCACTCAGATGTCTATCTAAAATTTGGCGTTTGAAAAAAATAATAAAAAAAACAACCAACTTATCAATTTTTAATTAACTTTGTAATTCAAAGTACTTTTATTATGAGTAATAAAGCTATTGAAGATTTAGCGCAAATCAAGACAATGATGGAGCGTTCTACTAAGTTTTTAAGTCTTAGTGGATGGAGTGGAATTTGGGTAGGACTCTGTGGATTAATTGCCAGCGGTATCTTGTATATCTGGCAAACAAATTCACTGTACAGCTATCAGGACCTCACGCTTAACGATCCTTATCAAAATACGTACAATGCATTTAACTTATTGTCATTAGCATTGATCACCTTTATAGTAGCCGTTACTGGAGGTTTCTATTTTACCATTGTGAAAACGCGAAAACAGGGAAAACAATTTATCAATAGCTTAACCAAGAGATTGCTAATTCGCTTTTCTCTACCACTTGTTGTTGGTGGTATTCTTTGTCTATTGTGGTATAAGTACAACCTTTTGTCTTTTGCTTTACCAACTACCCTAATTTTTTATGGACTTGCTCTGTATACTGTACAGGAGGACACAGTAAAAGAAGTGAAAATAATAGCACTATTGCAACTTTTATTAGGACTTGTATCCTTCTATTTTATAGATTATACCTTACTTTGTTGGGCTATTGGTTTCGGGCTGATCCACCTTCTTTATGGCATAATCCTTTGGAATAAATACGACAAACAAAACTAACAGTTATGAAATTTGATTTAGATAAATTGAACAAAGTCTTTGACAACAGAATCCGCGTAGGTATTATGAGCGGATTAATGGTCAATGAATCACTTTCGTTTAACGATCTAAAAGAATATTTAAGCCTGACTGATGGCAACCTGGCTTCTCATCTAAAAAACTTAGAAGAAAGCCAGTATATTACTGTAACAAAGGGATTTATTGGACGAAAAACTAACACTACCTATTCTGCTACAGAAGAAGGAAAAATGGCCTTTAAACAACACTTAACCTATCTCGAAAATTTAATCAAAGAGTTGAAATAATTTTTTTAATTTTTTACTTTGAAAATCAAAGTACTTTTAATATTTAAAATATGGAAAAAGAAAATCAAAAACCAATGATCAAGGGAATCATCATTACTGTACTATCCCTACTATTACTTATCGCTATCCCTTTTATCACAGGTATAGTATCAGAAAGAGAATCGTTTCAAAGAGAAGTTAAAAATGAAGTAACTTCCAAGTGGGGTAACGAACAAACAATCTACGGCCCTTTCATTTATGTAGAATACAAAAAAACCTATGTTCAAAAAGACAATACCATAGTTGAAAGAACAGTGCCATCACTAACTTCTCCACAATCTCAAAATATAACGGGAAAAGTAGAAACTCAAATTAAAAAGCGAAGCCTATATGAAGTCACGCTTTACAACACAAATTTGAATGTTGATGCCTCTTTTATCTCTCTCGATAAAATCGCAGAAAAGTTAAAACTCGACAGCAAAGATCAATTCACTACAGCAAAGATTGTCTTTGCTATATCTGATAGCAGAGGATTTACAGAACAAATCAATATCAACGGCAATCCTTCCAATTTTTTTGAACAGGACAACGAAATTAGCACTAAGTCAAGCTTAAATCTCTTGAGTTTTGACATCAAGGAATCTACTATTGATCTTAGCAAAATCAGTTTTCCACTACACCTAAAAGGGTCAACAGAATTAAAGTTTCTTGCCACTGCCAAAGAAAACAAAGTAAAACTGAATACGACTTATCAGGATATCAAATACATTGGAAGCTACCTACCTGATAGCGAATCAGAAAAAATGACGTTAAGCAATCCAACGTGGACTATCTTTCAATCATTTCCCTTTGAGGCAAACATCAACAACCTGGAAAGTTTAGAAACTTTTGAATTTGGATTAAAATTCTTACAGATGAATGATTTTTACAGCAAAGTAAACAGGGCAACTAAATATGCCTTATTATTCATCGGGTTAACTTTTGCAACATTTTTCTTTATGGAGAACTTAAAGAATCTTCAAATAAATATTTTGCACTACGCTTTAGTAGGGTTGGCTTTGTGTATCAACTTTGTCCTATTATTGTCTTTTGCTGAGTACGTTGGTTTCAGTTATGCTTACTTAATTTCAGCCACTGCGACAATTACATTGATTACCTCATTCCTCTATGGCTTGAGCAAGAACAAGAGAATTGCACTGACTATCATGGGACTGCTATCGCTATTATACACTTTCTTATTCTTCTTACTTCAGTTGAAAGAAGCAGCGTTAATTGTCGGAAGTATTGGACTTTTTGCAATTTTAGCAATACTGATGTACTTTTCAAAGCGAATAACATTCAGCAAATAAACAGGTCTATCTATAGAAATGTGTAAGCCTATTCTTAAACAAACAGTAGCGACAGACGCAATAAACTGAACAAGAATCATTTAACTAAAACACACAAGTATCACTATCTATAACCTCCTTTGATGAAAAGGAGGTTATTTTTTACAATATTCGCAATACGTTTCATAAGTTTTCCAATTCTAATTTACTTCCAAACACAAATAAATTACAGAGAGGTATTTGCCGTATCCTACTTGGTTAGGGGTTTGTTCGGAGATGGTGGGAGGTTCATTCGCAAAAGTGCCCTTAATCCCAGTAAATAGCGTACTTTATCGCACCAATATCCGAACAAAGTACCCATCGGCTTTAAATGGCTTGAGCCATAAAGCTGATATTTAAAAGGCCTAACGACTATATCACTCAAAAAGTGGACTGATCATTTATGTTTCTTTACGTCTATTTGTACTATTTTTGCATTAGTCGTTAAAAGGGTAATTAACAAAGAAGTACAACACATTATTTCCTGTAATTTTCATTGCAATACTCACATAGTATGAATTTGATACTGTAATACCATTCATTTTTTCTTATTTTTGCTATATCACTAATTAAAAAGATGAAAATGAAAAAAACCGTATTTATCTTAGCTTCAATTTTAAGTTTTGCAGTAGTAAGCTGTAAAGACAAACAAGCTACAACAGAGACACCTGAAACGAATCAAGAAACGACACAAACAGAAGTTCAAGTGGAGAAAACAGAAAGTAAATTGACAGGAAGTTGGGAACTATTAGCTGTTACCACACCTGCAGCAGAAGGTAAAACTGTTGACCAATTATTCCCTAACAAAAAACCAAGTTTAACTTTCTCAGGAGAGAATCAATTGAACGGTAATGACGGTTGTAATAACATCATGGGTGAATATGAAAGCAAAGAGAACAACGGTATTGCTATCGGAGATAAATTAGCAGCTACAAAAATGTTCTGTGAAGGTGTTGCTGACACTGTATTTATGCAAGGTTTAACTTCAGTAACAAAATATGATATTGTAGGTGATGAACTTTTATTCATCTCTGGAGATATCGTAGTAATGAAATTTAAGAAAGCCGAAGTAACAGAGTAGGCTATATTTAAAATATTGTATTTCAATATAAAATCCTTTTAATTTAAAAATTAGAAGGATTTTTTCTTTTTAGTTAGGGTATATTTCTACTTCTAAACTAAAATAAAGGCACATGAATCACGCTGTCTCTTTTTCAGCGTTAAAAGTGTATTAATCCCATGGTCATAAAGGTCATAAAACTTCTTTAAAATTGTATAATTATGTATCTTTGTTCCTTTGCAAAAAATTATGATTAATTCAGACGATAATATTGAAGTTTTAGGAGCGAGAGTACACAATCTAAAGAATATAGATGTCGTAATACCTCGTGAAAAACTTGTTGTAATAACAGGATTATCTGGATCGGGAAAATCCTCACTTGCTTTCGATACGATCTACGCCGAAGGACAACGTCGCTATATAGAGACATTTGCTTCCTATGCCAGACAGTTTTTGGGTGGATTAGAGCGACCAGATGTCGATAAAATTGATGGTTTATCTCCTGTAATAGCTATTGAACAAAAGACTACCAACAAGAGTCCACGTTCAACAGTAGGAACCATTACAGAAATTTACGATTTCTTGCGTCTTTTATATGCACGCGCTGGTGAAGCGTATAGTTATAACACGGGCGAGAAAATGGTTAGCTACTCCGATGAGCAAATCCAAGAACTAATTGCAAAAGACTTTGACGGCAAACGCATTAATATCTTAGCTCCTGTTGTTCGCGCAAGAAAAGGACACTACAGAGAATTATTTGAGCAAATTGCAAAACAGGGGTTTCTTAAAGTTCGCATAGACGGTGAAATTAGAGATATTGAATCTGGAATGCGCATTGATCGCTATAAAACCCATGATATCGAGATTGTCATTGACCGAATAGCTGTAGATCAAGAAGAACTAACCCTTCAACGCATCGCCCAAAGCATCAAAGTTGCCATGCATTACGGAGATGATATCATCATGGTACTGGAACAAGATTCAAGTGATTTTAGGTATTTCAGTAGACATCTGATGTGTCCAACTACGGGAATATCTTATCCGAAACCTGAACCGAACAATTTCTCTTTCAACTCTCCCAAAGGAGCTTGTGAATGTTGTAATGGATTAGGTACTATTAACCAAGTGAATATACAGAAGATAATACCTGACAACAAAGTATCTATTAAAGCTGGAGGTATTGCACCATTAGGTACGGAGAAAAAGTCGTGGATGTTTAAACAATTGGAAACAATCGCTGAGCGATACAAGTTCTCGCTAAACGATCCTATTTCAAAAATCCCTGATGAAGCCATGGAGGTGATCCTCAATGGAGGCAATGAAAGCTTTTCGGTAGTATCAAAAGTTGCAGGAATCACTAAGAATTACAAAATCGATTTTGAGGGAATTGTCAATTTCATTAAAAATCAATTTGAAGAAAGCGAAAGTTCGACAATCAAACGTTGGGCAAAAGACTTCATGGACGAAATAGATTGTCCAGAATGTGGTGGTAGTCGCCTGCGCAAAGAAGCATTGTACTTTAAAATCGGAGAAAAGAACATTGGAGAGTTAATCCAAATGGATGTGGAAACATTGATCAAATGGTTTCAAAATCTTCCTCCACAATTGACAAACAAGCAAGCAAGTATTGCTACTGAGATATTAAAGGAAATCAATACTCGTCTGTCATTTTTAGAAGATGTAGGATTAACCTATTTATCTTTAAACAGAAGTTCGCGTACACTATCAGGTGGAGAAGCACAGCGCATCCGATTAGCCACACAAATAGGCTCTCAACTGGTAGGTGTATTGTATATCTTAGACGAGCCGAGTATAGGACTGCACCAACGAGATAATGAGCGATTGATAAAGTCTTTGGAATCACTGCGTGATCTTGGAAATTCTGTACTTGTCGTTGAGCACGATAAAGATATGATCGAACGAGCTGATTACGTTATCGACATTGGTCCGAGAGCCGGAAAGAATGGAGGTAAGATAATCAGTACTGGAACGCCACAAGAATTGCTACAAGAACAAACGCTAACGGCTAAGTATCTCAATGGTCAAATGAAGATAGAGGTTCCTAAACAAAGGCGAAAAGGAAATGGAAAAACCTTGAGATTAGAAGGAGCTACGGGTAACAATTTGAAGAATGTCACAGTAGATATTCCATTGGGAACGCTTACTTGTGTGACTGGAGTTTCTGGTTCAGGAAAGTCGACATTAATCAATGGTACGCTTTATCCTATTTTGAATACTCATTTTTACAATGCAGTTGCCAAACCACAACCTTATAAAAAGATTAAGGGGCTTGAGCACTTGGACAAAGTGATCTGTATAGATCAGAGTCCTATTGGAAGAACTCCTCGTTCAAACCCTGCTACTTATACGGATGTGTTCTCTGATATACGCAACTTATTTGCTCAAACCCCTGAAGCGGCAATACGAGGATATAAGCCTGGTAGGTTTAGTTTTAATGTAAAAGGTGGTCGCTGTGATACTTGTGAAGGATCAGGAGTACGCACAATCGAGATGGGCTTTTTACCGGATGTATATGTAGAATGTGAGACGTGTCAAGGCAAGCGTTTTAATAGAGAAACCCTTGAGATAAGATACAAAGGAAGGTCAATTTCGGATATTTTAAATATGACTGTTCAAGAAGCGGTAGAGTTTTTTGAGAATATTCCAAAAATATATCGTAAATTGAAAACAATTGATGAAGTTGGCTTAGGATACCTAACTTTAGGACAACAAAGTACTACTTTATCTGGTGGTGAAGCACAGCGCATTAAGCTTGCCACAGAACTTTCTAAGAAAGATACAGGTAATACCTTCTATATCCTTGATGAACCAACAACTGGACTTCACTTCGAGGATATACGCGTACTGATGGAAGTTATTACGAAATTAGTAGAGAAAGGAAATACGATATTAATTATTGAACACAACTTGGATGTAATCAAGCTTGCAGACTATATCATTGATGTAGGATATGAAGGAGGTAGTCAGGGAGGTCAGATAGTTGCAACGGGAACACCAGAGGAAATTATAAAGAATAAAAAAAGTTATACCGCTCATTTTTTGAAGAATGAGCTTTAAAGATTAGATGATATGAAAGAAATTTTTGAAAGTGAAGAGGCTAAAATTCAAGACAAGTTCAAACAAAGATCTTGGAATGAAATAAAGACAAATGATTCTTGGGGAATCTTTAAAATTATGTCTGAATTTGTAAATGGGTACGAGAACATGGGACGTATCGGTCCAAGTGTATCTATTTTTGGTTCAGCGCGTACTAAGAAAGATGATCCTTACTATAAATTAGCTGAGGAAATTGCATTCAAAATTAGTAAAGCTGGTTATGGCGTAATCACAGGAGGTGGTCCTGGTATTATGGAAGCAGGTAACAAAGGAGCACATTTAGGACAAGGTGTTTCTGTTGGACTAAACATCGAATTGCCATTTGAGCAACACTTCAACCCATATATTGACCACGATAAAAACTTACAATTTGACTATTTCTTTGTACGCAAAGTAATGTTTGTTAAGTACTCTCAAGGTTTTGTAGTAATGCCTGGTGGTTTTGGTACACTTGATGAGTTGTTTGAAGCTGTAACGTTAATTCAAACGAAGAAGATTGCTAAATTCCCTATCGTTCTTGTTGGAACTGAGTTCTGGGGAGGATTGATTGATTGGATAAAACAAACCTTATTAACTAAGCACAATAACATTTGTGCGGAAGATATGGACTTAATTCAATTAGTTGACAGTGCGGATGAAGTAATTGAAGTAATTGACAACTTCTATAAAAAGTATAATTTAAGACCAAACTTTTAATATCATATTACAAAAAAGAAACTGCTTAGTAAATACTAAGCAGTTTCTTTTTGTCCTATAATCACTTGTAAAACAAAAAGGTTCCCATAGTATTACTACAGGAACCTTTTTGTTATTATTATCGTGCGGTATATTATAGTCCTAATACCTCTTTTACTTTTTGCTCAAGAGCAGCACCTCTCAAGTTAGTTGCAATCACGACACCATTACCGTCGATTAAGTAACTTGCTGGAATACCTTGAATCCCGTAAGCAGAAACGATTGGATCATTCCAATAAGCAATATTAGATACTTGCGTCCAAGTTAGGCCATCTTTTGCAATTGCCTCTTCCCACTCTTCTTTTGTTCTATCTAATGAATAACCGATAATATCAAATCCTTTATCGTGATATAATTTATAAGCTTTTACAAGATTAGGATTTTCTTTGCGGCAAGGTCCACACCAAGCAGCCCAAACATCAATCAAGATAAGTTTCTTTCCTTGCATATAGTCATATAAAGACAACTCTTCACCTGCAGGTGTAGTTCCTTTAAAATCACCTATCTTCTCTCCTATTACAGGTACAGCTGTTTTGCTCTCAGTCAAAGTTTTAATAGCAGCTTGTGTTTTCTTTCCTAATAATGTACTTTTTAAGTCAATAGAAAAAGCGTCAAACTCCTCTTGGTATTCTTTAGCTGTTTTTCCTTTAGTAGGAACTTCTTTAGATAAAATCAATAATGCAATGGCAGTATTTTTATTTTTCTCTTTAAAGTTAGCAGGATAGTTTTCTAACTCCTGAACCATTGCTTCATACTTTTGCTCAACAGCTGCGCGATTTTTTACAGCTTCTTGATCATTTTCATCAACTGGCATCATCAAAGCAAGACCGTTGTCATTCAAGAAAGCTTTAAGCTCATCTATCTTTGGAATCATATTAGATTGTAACTCTTGCAACTTATTATTTGCTTCCGTACCTTCTACTTTTATCTTCGTTAACTCCTCTTTGTCATAGAAAATTTTAATATCCCCTTTTTCTCCAACAAATGGAACTGCTCCTAATGGTTCTTCTTCACTTCCAAATACAATGTAAGCTTCGTCTAAGTCATTAAAAGTATTCTCAAATACAACTTTTCCTTCTTTTACCTCAGCTTTAGAGATTGTTGTTGGCGCTACTGCTCCTATTTCAATAGTTTGTAACTCTACATTTGAGCCGTCAGGAATATTCGCAACTTCTACTGAAATATTACCTGCTTTATTACAAGCTACGAATATTAAAGCAGATGCTAGCAATACGCTAATTCTTTTCATTATTTTTCTTATTTAAAATTTAATCCTAAATTAAAGAAGTTTTTAGAGATTATACTAC
>NZ_WSPP01000159.1:0-3642 GCF_009767705.1 Myroides sp. LoEW2-1
ATTGCAATGCGACTCTCAGCTTTTTTAATATATCGTTATTGTTCATTCTCTCTGATTTTTGCAAAGGTAAGTAAAATATTTACAGTTTGTCTTTTAAAGCTTTTATTTCATCTCTTAAACGAGCAGCATTTATAAAGTCAAGATCTTTCGCAGCCTTTTCCATTTCCTTTCTTTTCTCTCTAATCATTTTTTCTATATCTGCTTTTGACTTGTATTTTATTTCATTTTCTGCAGCTTTTTGCAAGATAGCTTGTTGGTTTTCTTCATAAGTAGGTTTTAGTAAATCACTTCCAATCTTCTTGTGAATAGCCTGAGGAGTTATCTTATTTTTGGTGTTGTACTCAATTTGTTTGCTTCGGCGATAATTTGTTTCGTCAATAGTTTTCTGCATGCTATCGGTAATTTTGTCTGCATACATGATTGCTTTTCCATGAACGTTTCGGGCTGCTCTACCAACTGTTTGAGTAAGTGACCTGTGACTTCTTAGGAACCCTTCTTTGTCCGCATCCAAAATAGCTACAAGGGAAACTTCAGGTAAGTCTAATCCCTCTCTAAGCAAGTTCACTCCGATTAGTACATCAAATAATCCTTTTCTCAGATCTTGCATGATTTCAACTCTTTCAAGGGTGTCAATATCTGAGTGTACATATCTACATCTAACACCAACTTTGGTAAAGTATTTAGCAAGTTCCTCTGCCATTCTTTTGGTTAGTGTAGTAACAAGAATTCTTTCGTCTACTTCAACTCTCTCTTGTATTTCGTTGATTAGATCATCAATTTGATTTTCGGTTGGTCGTACTTCTATAATAGGGTCTAGAAGGCCTGTCGGTCTAATCAATTGCTCTACATATATACCTTCTGATTTTTGTAATTCGTAATCTGCAGGAGTGGCCGAAACATATACGACTTGATTCTGCATAGCCTCAAACTCCTCAAATTTTAAAGGTCTGTTATCTAAAGCTGCTGGTAATCTAAAACCGTATTCTACCAAGTTTTCTTTTCTTGATCTATCGCCTCCATACATTGCGTGTACTTGTGAAACTGTTACGTGACTTTCGTCAATAACCATCAAGTAATCTTTTGGAAAATAATCTAATAAGCAGAAAGGGCGAGTCCCAGGGTCTCTGCCATCCAGGTATCTTGAGTAATTTTCTATACCAGAACAATAGCCTAATTCGCGTATCATTTCAAGGTCGAAATTCGTTCTTTCTTCCAGCCTTTTTGCTTCGAGGTGTTTTCCAATTTCTTTGAAATACTCTACTTGTTTTACCATATCTTGTTGTATTTCCCAAATGGCTTTTTGTAGTACATCGGGAGAAGTAACAAACATATTTGCGGGATAGATGGTCAGTTGTGTGTATTTTTCAATTACTTGAGAAGTGTTCTTATCAAATACTTCAATATCTTCAATCTCATCGCCAAAAAAGTGAATTCGGAAAGGATCGTCTGCATAACTTGGAAATATTTCGACAGTGTCTCCTTTGATTCTAAAGTTTCCTGGTGTAAAATCAGCTTCTGTTCTTGAATATAGACTTTGAACTAATTTATGTAATAGTTTAGTTCTACTTATCTGCTGATCTAATTCTAAAGAAATAACATTCTTTTGAAATTCTGTAGGATTTCCTATACCATAAAGACACGATACTGATGCGACTACCAATATATCTCTGCGTCCTGATAAAAGGGCAGAGGTGGTGCTTAGACGCATTTTCTCCAATTCCTCGTTTATTGATAAGTCTTTCTCTATATATTGTCCTGTAACAGGTATAAATGCTTCTGGTTGATAGTAATCATAGTAAGAGACAAAGTATTCCACTGCATTATTAGGAAAAAAGCTTTTGAACTCTGAATACAATTGTGCTGCAAGTGTTTTATTGTGCGCAAGTACAAGAGTAGGGCGTTGTACTTCTTGGATAACATTGGCTACTGTGAATGTTTTACCTGAACCAGTCACTCCGACTAAAGTCTGATATTTTTCATCGTCAAGTATTCCTTTACTTAGCTTTTGTATTGCTTGGGGTTGATCTCCAGTAGGGTTGTAATCTGATTTAACTTCAAACTTCATATTCAAACGGTATAATAGAATATGCAAAGTTAGTTAATATAAAGCAAAAAAGCGCAAGAGTTACCTTGCGCTTTCTATATAAAAACAGAATGTTTTAATTTAATTAGTTGATTTTGAAAACAACTTTTCTTGCAATCTTACGAGCTGCAGCTGAATCTTTAGAAACAGCGTCATCGATTCCGTTTCCTTTAGCAGAAACTTTAGAAGCGCTAACTCCAGATTTTACAATGATATCTTTAACAGCGTTTGCACGTCTTTCAGATAATTTATTGTTGTAATCTTTGTTACCTACTGCATCAGCATATCCGATAACTTCAACAGAAGCAGATGGATTGTTTCTTAAGTAGTTAACGATAAAGTTGATTCCGTCAACAGTTGTTGGTTGAGCTTTATCAAAGTCAAAGTAAGCAGCAACATATCCTTTGTTTACTAATTCTTTGATCATTGCAGCGTCATCAGCACTAACTCCTTTGTTTAAATCACCATATTTCTCATCGATAAATTTCTCAATGTTATCAGCGATACCATTGTTGTTAGAATCGATACTTCTTCCTTTAGAATCAACTAAAGTGTTTGCAGGTGTATTAGGTTCTAAATCTAAATAATCTGGCACACCGTCATTGTCAGTGTCTTTAAGATCATTCTCGATTTTAGTTAATCTGTTAGTTAACTCAGCAATAACTTCGTTTTCTTTAGCAGCTTCAGCATACCAGTCAGCATGTTGAGCGTGTTTTCCAAGATAAACAGAAACCCCAACAGTTGCGTTGAACATAGTTCCTTGGAATACAGATCTATTAGTTGCAGTTACACCGTCCCAGTTATTGTTTTGTTGTAAACTTTGAATAACAGTAAAGTCAGCGTTTAAAGCGATTCTACGGTGAACTTTAATTTGTCCAGTTAAACCAGCCATTAAGTGTCCCATGTTATCAGTTCCACTGAATTTGTCTCCATTCATCCAAGAGTATCCCCCCCCTGCGTGTACTTGTGCATTTAATACACTAGTCCAGCTTTCGAAGTTTAATACTCTACCTAAATTTACAACTCCTTCTAAACTTGTTCTGTAGTGGTTTGTCTCAATGTCAGCCTTGTTAGTCCACTCATTAAGTCTATCGTATCCAAATGATGCTTTAACACCAAATTTGTTGTTGATACTATAACGTACACCTCCATCTAAGTGCATATTTTTAAATGTTTCTCCAGCAAATCCTGGTGAAAGAGTTCTTGCAGGTTTTGCAAAACCACCATTTAAATCAATAGACCATTTGTTATAGTCCTGCGCAGAAGCAGTACCAAATACAAATAGAGAAGCTAATAACGGTAATGTTAATTTTTTCATAGTTATCATTTTAATTTCCTTTAAAAGTAAGATTATTCATTTATCTCACTTTTTACTAATTGCTTTACAAGGCAAATATAATAGAAAGATTTTGATTATCTTTATTTTTTGAAGTTTTTTATAAAAAACACGCAGAAATTGACTAATTAAATTTATTAAAATCATATATGTCTTATATCTCAAAAATATTTGTCACTGTTGACATTGTTTTACTTAAGAAAGAAAATACTGAAGTAAAAGT
>NZ_WSPP01000160.1:0-24010 GCF_009767705.1 Myroides sp. LoEW2-1
TCTATTTGCTGCTGTAATCTGTGTACTTATCTCAAAGAAATTAGGTATGGGGTCTGTCTTAGGATACCTATTTGCAGGAGTATTAATCGGCCCTTTTGTTTTGCAATTTGTCGGAAAAGACGGTGCTGATATTATGCATGCAACTGAGTTTGGAGTAGTTATGATGTTATTCCTTGTGGGATTAGAATTAGACCCAAAGGAGTTCTGGAAAATAAAAAATGAAATTATTGGTTTAGGTACTGCTCAGCTTGTTGGAACCACAACAATTGTAACAGCCATAGCACATTGGGGGTTAAATATGACTTTAGGAACCTCTCTGACGCTTGGGTTTATTATAACCATGTCTTCTACCGCGATCATCTTACAAACAATATCTGAACGAGGTTTAAACCAATCCAACGCAGGTAAATCGAGTTTTGCCGTATTACTGTTTCAGGATATAGCTGTTATCCCAATGATGGCAATTATTCCCTTATTAGCAGTATCAGCCAAAACGCCAATAGAAACCGGAACGGGTAGCTGGTTAGATGGAGCTCCTGTGTTTATGAAGACCTTAGCGATATTAGGTGCGATTTCTATTATTTTCCTTGTTGGAAATTATATTGTTAATCCATTGTTCAAATCAGTAGGTAGACTCAAAATTAGAGAGATATACACAGCCTCTGCTTTACTTTTAGTTATTGGGGTTGCAATATTGATGCAAGCGGTAGGACTTTCTCCTGCCTTAGGAGCTTTTATAGCAGGTATTGTACTGGCAAATAATCCTTACAAACACCAATTAGAAAGTGACATAGAACCTTTCAAAGCACTGCTTCTGGGTATTTTCTTTATTGCTGTTGGTTCGACAATCAACTTTGATATCATTGTCAATGAGCCTTTAATCATCTTAGCATTATTAGTCAGTGTGATGTCCATCAAAGCGATTGTATTACTCGCAATCGGTAAATGGAAAAAATTCCCTAAAGATCAGTCCTTCTTATTCGCTATTCTACTTTCTCAAATAGGAGAATTTGCCTTTGTAATTTTGGCTTTGGCCAAAACAATCAACTTAGTAAATCAACAGTGGTACGACTATATGTTAGCTACTACAGCTCTATCAATGGTCGTTACACCAATCTTACTCCTTTTAAACGAAAAGTGGATTGCCCCTTATCTTGGGTTAACACCGTCAACTAAGGAAAGTCAAGAATACGATGACTTAACACATATCAGTGCAGAAAAGAAAATTGTAATTGCTGGATTTGGAGATTTTGGAAATACAATAGGACGATTATTACAAGCAAATGACATACCTACATTAGTACTCGACAATGATGCTGAAAGAGTTGATCACTTGCGCAAGCTTGGCTTTAATGTTTACTATGGAGACGCAACGTCCATTAACATCTTGAAATCTATTGGACTTGATCAAGCAGATTATGTGATTGCCGCTATGGATCCTCCTGAAGTTAATCAGCAACTTGTAGAGGTCATCCGCAAGAATTTTCCAAATGTCGAAATAATCGTACGCGCCAAAAATAGAAAGAATGCATACGAATACTTACAAGACGGCTTAACTGAAGTATATAGAGAAACCTTCTTTACAGCGGTATACGTCGGAGCGGTAATGCTTGAAAAACTTGGCTTTAGTCACGAAGAAGCAAGGCAACAAAGCGAATTATTTATCAATAGCGATAGAAAGTCCCTGAGAAAATTAGCAAAGAATATCCACAACTTAGAGGACTATATAAATGTCTCGAGAATTGAATTTGCTGAACAATCAGAACTTCTAAAACAGAAACTATCTGAGAAAAGAAATAACCCAAAGAACAATTCATAATGAATAAACAGCCCTATTGATTGATAGGGCTGTTTTATTTACATAAACCCCCATCATACAAGAGTTTAACTTTGCTCTTATAAAGAAGATCTCTTGTCAATACTCCATAAAAAAAGCAGTGATATTCTCTATGAAGAGTATCACTGCATTATCTTTATATGCGAATAGATATTAATTATATCCTATTTCTTGTCTTTCTGTATGTCTGTATCACTTTTCCCTGTTAAGTTGTTCGGATTCTCAACAACACCAGAAGAAGTCGGCAAGAAAAACTCCATTGGAAAACTCTTAAAGTGTCTCCAGGTAACACGAGCAAGGTCTTTTGTTTCCTTAAAGGGAATATTACGCGAACGGAAGGCTAATAACAAGGACAAGCTAAAACTTACCATGAAGTTCATAAATCCAATCAGCCACATTCCTATAAAAGCCCATACAAGCATTTCAACTGGCGCAGCAAAACCAGATCCATAAAGACCTAAAGCAATATTACCACTCACAAAGGTAATGTGGCGAATGTCAATTCCCAATCCTAAAAAAGCACCAATAGTACCACAAGTACCCATAAAGACTCCAAACCAAACGTTAGATACCATACCAGGCCACTTAGTATCTACCCAGTTTGCCAACTTAGCAGTACGTTTTGGTCCAAGATTTCTCTTCAACCAAGGGTGTTCTTGAATGCGGTAAAGTACTTTATTGTGTTTGTTTCTATTGGAAACATTTCCAGAAATAATACCCGATAAAAATAAGAAGATACCAGCAATACCAGCGTGAAATAAGGCTCTCGAAGCAAACGGATCTGTATCGACAAGCATCTTAGTCCACTCCTCTTGAGTACCCACAATATTCACTCCAAACAATTGGTCTATCCCCCATATTAAAAACAATGCAACTGGAAAAGCCAAAATTACGTTTCCTACAAAAGCGATAAACTGAGAGCGAAACAAACGCGCAAATAATTTAGCAAAACCAAGGTGTTTGTCATCGCTATCGATATGTTGTTTTCTACCATCTTCAATAGCCTTAATAATCGTTGCGGCAGTCATTGCTGGCTGCTTTGTAGCTAAAGTAAAACCGAGTAAATAAATAAGACAGAAACCAAATGCATAATTCAAACTATATAGCATCGCTTCACCGAAATTACTAACATCTGCATGGTGAGCAAATACTTTGAAAATACACAAGAATCCTACGACAATTCCGGCTCCCATTGACCCTCTAAACATGTGCCAATACTCCCTCGGAGAATTAGTAATATAGTGCTCTCCTGTCTTAGCTGTATGCTGCGTTATTTCATAAGAAATCAATTGGGTACTCTCTTTTATCAGCCCTGTTACATTGTACTTATAACAGTTATACTTCACCAACCTCCTTGCCAACTCGATAGTATTGGTTTGTCTTTCTACCACAACATCTTCCTTCACTACTAACAGAGAAATCAATACATACACACGTTGCAATTGCTGACGAAGACGCAACAAGCTTTGATTTACTTTAATTGAGATACCGTACTTAGAGCTATTCTTGAATGCCTGATTGACAAATTCCTGACACTGTTTATGTAAAATCAGAATCTGCTTATAGCTCATGTCACTCTCATGCAGAACCTTAATCTCGTCGTTTAGGAAAGCCTCTAATACACTGCTAAACTCGATTTCCAAAGCCCTAAAAGGACTTTCTAAATGGGAGTACTCCGGCACCATATTGATTATATAGCTCTCCATAGCACGTCCACTCATCCTTTGAGTAATAATATCAATAGAATTTAGCAACTCGTTTAAGACTGTTCCCTCTTTATTACTGACAAATAAATCGTTGAACTCAAGTAATCCGAACAATTCCAACAACTGTTCTACGGGAATCATATCTACCCATTCTGCATCGGTATGCTTATAGAAAACTTGATTCAACACATATTCGTAAGTTCCTTTCTCAGGCTGATATGGAAGTACTTTTGCCCACAAACGCTTTTTTACCTCACTAAAAAATTCAGAATCTTGTAGAATCCCTGCATCCGAAACCATTCGGCTGAAATAGCGATTAGACAATAACTCTTTAAGATAAACAGAAATAGCAGCACGTTCGGTATCGTGTGTTTTTAAATATGAAACTAATGCATCAATGGATACACGTTTTATTTTCTTTACATTTTTAGGTCTAAAAATATGAACTAAATCAACGATAAAAAGTAAGTCGTCAGTAGCGTATACCTTCCCGTCTATCACATATTTATTAAACAATTCTTCAACTCCATGAGGAGATTGTAACATGTGTCTTAACTTCATTCGAATAAATTTTCTTCGTTTTAAAACAGCTTTTAAATTTAATCATTGTAATTTGGCATAAAATTACATTTTATTCTGAATAATCATGATTGAAATAGAAAGAAAATTTTTAGTGAAATCTGAGAAGTTTATCTCAAAAAGTTTTAAAAAAACACAAATAACTCAAGGATATTTGAATTCAGATTCAAATAGAACAGTTAGGGTACGTTTAAAAGATCATCAAGCTTATATAACTGTAAAAGGCAAGTCAAATGAAGCTGGTACAAAAAGATTTGAATGGGAAAAAGAAATCAATTATGAAGAAGCAGTTCAGTTACTCAAACTTTGTGAGGATTACATCATTGACAAAACGAGATACTTGGTAGAGTATGAAGGTCATCTATTTGAAGTTGATATCTTTCACGGAGATAATGAAGGACTCATTATAGCTGAAATAGAATTAACTACAGAAAATGAAAAGTTTGAAAAACCAGATTGGTTAGGTGTAGAAGTTACTGGTGATATCCGTTACTACAATTCGTATATCTCGAATACTCCTTTTAAACAGTGGAAATAAAATCGAAAAGAAAAGGACAACCAGAAGAAATATTCAAAGTACAGTGTTATAAAACCTACTGTAACTAACTGAATCATTCTTCCCTAAAAAAGAGTAAATGACGTAGCACGTCAAACTTGTATTACAGCATATAATGATCGATAGGAATTGTCAGAGAGTGCATCTGAACAAGAGTCCCAATACGCGGTAGATATACTCAAATTGTGGATTTTTTCCACACAAAAACCCCCTCGATTACCCTATAAAAACAATTCCATATTCAAGATATAGTATTGTCTTTTTTACGGATACTTCAATATGTATAATTGAAAATTTACTCTTGTAAAGTTCTTTATAGTTGAACAGGTGATTAGTCCTCTGCTTCGATAAGTCGCTCTATCTTCACATCGAGAACACCACTATTCAAATTGTCAGCTAAATCTAAGAAAGCCTTTTTAGACAAGTCAATACTCCTCCCCTTAACAAAAGGACCTCGATCAGTAATAGTCAATATAACAGAGCGCTGATTGTTGATATTTGTAACCTTTACTTTTGTACCAAAAGGCAATGTTTTATGAGCAGCTGTATACTCTTGATTATTAAAAACTGCACCACTTGCCGTTTTTCTACCAGTAAATTTATCGTGATAATAAGATGCTTTTGTTTCTTCGTTGATTAGTTCATAATCATCTTCATCTTCAATAGCTACAACTATAGAATCATCATCAACAGCAAGTGTGTCACTCACAGGATAAGCTGAAATTACTCTTGTTGTATGTGGTTTGAAAATATAATCTCCACTTGTAAAGCTGAATAAAATAAAAGTAAAAAGTACTAATAAATAAACACTCTTTTTCATCGTTTGTAAAGTTTCTAACTTCGATATATAGGCAACTTATATACCAAAACTAAAAAAGTTTAAAAAGCTCTTGTTTATTCACTCGTACAAATATCTCTCCCCAAACGAGTACTCCACTATTTTTGGAATGGTCAAAAACAAAAAAAGGAATCTAAAAATAGATTCCTTTATATATTGTATTTCTAATTATCCAAAGATACTTGGCAACCAATTTGACCAAGGGATTCTCGATAAAATTAAGATCAATCCGATTGTATAGAAAATTGTAAATTTCTTAAACTTACTGTTGTCGTCAGTCGCTTTTTTGTGTTTAGACCATCCAATAGTAATCAAAACGATTGCTAAGATATTAATCATTGGGTGCTCAATTCCATAAAGTCTCAATGCTGAGTTCTTCATTACTTCTCCCATACTGCCATTCAATGTGTGAACCATTGGAGATACAAAGTATAAGATTAATCCTAACAATAATTGAATATGAGTAAAGATTAAAGCAAATAATCCAAACTTCTTATCCTTATCTGTAAACTGTCTTTTAGCTGATGCGCCAGCGAAAGCATTAATAATAGCAATAGCTAAAAATATAATAGCCAAATATGCTACTCCAGAGTGTGCCTGTTTAATAATTGTACTGAATTCCATATTGATGTTATTAGTTTAGAGGCAAATATACTTAAAACTATCAAATACCAACGGACACAATGAAGTTTTACTATTAATTTACCCACTAACTAAAACATAACCTTTATTGCTAAACATAAAGTACTCAAACCTCTAATCTACTAAATCAGACTTTAGATTGACTAAAATTTTCTTAATTTGTACTTGGTGTGATAAAAAAGGTTAACTTACTATTTACAAACCAAACAATTACATACTTATGAAAAGCAGAATCACAGTTCCATGGAGAGATGTGTTTTCTATATTAATCTTAAACATTGCCCTGAGTATAGCGATGCGAAATGTCTTATTTTTCTTTATTCCTATCATCACAATAGGTCTATACAGTTTATATTTCATAGCATTCAGAAAAAATGAACTGATCTACCATCGAAATAATAAAATGCCCATTCTAAAAAGTCTAATACTGCTAACGTTAGGCTGTGCAGTCTTCACCTACTTTATTCAATACTTGTTCAATGTCATATAACCATACTCTACACGTTGATAGCCTCCAGTACACCATTGACAATAAAACTATATTAAATGGCATATACTTCACTGCTGTAACAGGTGATGTAGTCAGTATTAGTGGACGAAATGGAACTGGCAAAAGCACGCTGATGAAAATTATGTTTGGAATACTCAAAGCAGATCATTCATACATCCGAGTGGATCATACAGTCATAACTAATAGATATAATCTCAATCAATACTTCAGTTATAAACCGCAATTCAATATCTTTCCAAAACACTTAAGAGTAAAAGAAGTTCTAAAATCAAACGATACTGATCTAACTCCCATACAACCTTTTATAAACTCAAAAATAAAAGACTTATCCAAAGGTGAGCAACAATTAATACAAACACTTTACATTCTAAATCTACCCCAGCCGATCTGTTTATTAGATGAGCCTTTTGCTGGGTTATCACCTATTCTACAAGAATTTATAGCTCATCGCATAAAAGAAAAAGCAAGAGATAAGATTATCATCGTCACGGACCATAACACAGAATTAGTAAGCGAAATATTGACGAAAAATTTAATTCTTGAAAATGGTATCCTAAAAGAGTTGTAAACACAACAATCCCATAAAATCACTCCTAATATCCCCTAAGGATAAGCAATATTATGTTGCGAAAAAATTTACAATAAGATAAACACTTCAAACTTACAGAAGAAGCCTTGATAGGATCCTTCTATGACATAATCCCTAAGTGATACCATAAAGTTCGCATAGTGGTCGCATGTTTTTGGCTATAAATAATGCGACCACTATGCGATCACTATGCGACCACAAGCCGACCACCCCCTAAAATCAATGTCTCGTTCTATGTCTCGTCCTAATATAGCTGTACAGTTATTGTTTATAATCCTGCTTTTAACTGTACATTTGGTTTTCTAATCCTATTATAACTATACAAATTCTTGTCGTACGTTTTTTTCGTATAGTAGGTCTTCCTTCTCATAACGAAAATGACACGCTGTAGACCTGCCTGCAGTAAATCGCTCGTACAACCCTAACTCCCCAGTCGAATATACAACTCCAATAGCTGCTATTGACACTTGTGATTCTAATCACAAACAAACCTATTCAGATCATCCATAGTTGTATCAAGTTCTCTTAGTTGCCGTAAAACTAAATTCAATAGAACAAACTGCTAAACCTAATGGTGTTACCTCAATACGTTAAATTCTTCCTTGATTAGCACAAACTCATTTAATGACCAATCCCATTCGATTTTTAAAATAAAACAGAAATAAATAAATTATTATTAAAAATTTAAAAACAAACCATTACTAACAGATATAGACAACAAAAAAATATCATATTAACAAATAAAATAACATGAAGAAAATTTACTTATTACTACTACTTAGTTCAACATTTGTGCAAGCTCAAGTAGCAGGAAACGCACTTTACTCGAATGGAAGTTCAAACTACACTTACACGAATTACTCTTCAATATCCAAAATCGACAAGATTCTAAACCTAACAGTTAGTGGAAAAGCAAATGTAAAAGCAGATGCCTTTATTGCCATTTTTGCTCTAAAGCAAACAGGTAAAAACATTGAAGAAACTGTTACCTTAATGGATAATAAACTAAAATCTATCACGCAAAATCTCTCACAAATACCAAAAGTTGAAACGCAAATCGACATGATCTCCTTGGTACCCCTATACGAATACGAAATAGAGAAAAAGGTCTTTAAGAAAAATGATTATAACGAAGTACCTATTGGTTTTGAACTTTGCAAGAACATTCATATTAAATATTGCAATGCAAACGACATTGATCATATCGTTCGAAAACTGGCTGAAGAAGACATCTATGATTTAGTAAAAGTCAATTACTTTTCGAGCAAAATAGATAGTATAAAGAGAGAACTTCAATCAAAAGCAGAACAAGTACTTTTAGATAAAATAAAACATCACGAAACGGTATTAAACACCACGTTTAATAACCAACAAAAATTTATTAAAAGTAATTATATAGATACCTATCCAAGCAATAGTTATCATGCTTATTCTGCCTTTAGTAGCCCAAGTCTAACAACTAAACAGAGTAGCAACAACAATGTGAATCAACAAACAAAGAGTATCACGAGATATTATAATTCATTTAGCGATGCTAACTTTGACTTTGTGATCGGACAAGCTCTATCAGAACCAAGTATTCAGATAATTTACGAAATCACAATGGCCATAGACTTGGAACTAAAAAAGAATAAGCTTGACCCCCAAGAAATAAAAGTTTTAACTCCCAATGGAGATCTAAAAACCATACAATTGTAGCTAAAGGCAAATAATAAAATGGTTTAATGTAAGGAGTAATAGATTTACCTCTATAATAGAAATAGCTCAATCTGTCAATAAGCAGATTGAGCTATTTCATATTGTGATAACGATAAAGCTATTTATAATAATTCAAGTAACTTAGACAGATCATCTGGACGAATATAAGCATTGTGCTCATATACTTTTTCGAGTTTTTCATTCAAAAAGATGAGGGCGGGATAAGCCTCTTTTCCACTTAGTAAATTTGCTAAATCGTGAACTCCCCCATTTATACCTTTCTTTCTAAACGAATACGTTTGATTGTGAAAAACGATATCCTCTTCCTGTTCTGCATCAAATGAAATAAAATAGAAATCGCTATTCAATTTACTAACTACTTCTTCATTCTTAAATGTTTTCCTCTCCATCAAAGTACAATAACTACACCACTTGGTGTGTAAAAAAATGACCACAGGCTTTGGATCATTCTTCAGAACCTCCTCCACTTGAGAAATTAGTATCTCTTTGGGTTGAGCAAAAGCTGCTAACCCAAAGAAATAACTAAACATAAAAAAAAGAATACATCTCATCGTAAATTACAACTAACTAAAATATATTATATCGAACTCCTAAGAAACCTCTGATTCCCTGTAGTGGAGTATAACTGTAATCATTAGGTTCAAAAATGACATCATTGCGCCCATTTGGCGGTGTCACGCCATTACCAGGCTCTCCAAATGGATCCCACCATCTTGCAATAGGATCTTCTTTTGGCAATACGTTAAATAAGTTCTTTACACCTCCATAAACTTCCAAACCATTGTTAAACTTCTTACTTACCTGAACATTAGTCAAGACAGTCCAAGGTGAATACTCAGGTCTATAGTCATCTTCAACTCTTGGCAATCTCATTGGCCCTTTCCAGTCCCCAGTTAAATCAGCACTAAATCCATTTCCAAAATTGTAGCTTGCTATAAAATTACCTGACCATTTTGGCGCGTGATAGATTTGTTCGCGTTCTCCGTCTTCCTTGCGGTAAACATCCATATAAGTTACCCCTGCCATTAATTTCAATGGTATATCAAAAGTCATGTCTACGTTTAGAGATACTCCTTGTGAAATTGCATGTCCATCGAGATTCGCATATATAATTTTAGTTTGATCTGTATCAGTATCTGCATCAATTTTATTCGTAAAATAGGTATAGAAACCATTCACATCAAAATTGAATACTCCAAAATTAGTAGGCAACTTGAATGTATAGTTCAAATTGGCATTATACGATTCTTCAGGGTCTAACTTTTCAGCAAAGACAACTTCTCTTGCCCCTGTTAAGGCTCTGTGATCTTCAGTAAATACATTTACAACGCGAAAACCTGTACCAAAACTACCTCTTAATGTATGATGTGGATGTGGCGTATACTTATATCCAACCCTTGGTGAGTGAATGCCATAATGCGTTTTATCATAGTCAAAACGATAACCTAACAAAACCTTGTTCTTTTTGTTTAAAGTCCATTCATCCTGAATAAAAATACCAGGTATCGGTGTCTCTTGTGGCTGATTCTTTACCAAACCATTTTCATCATAAATTCCAGTTGCTCGAGTATTGTCATCATAATAAGTGTACTTAAATGATCCTCCTACTAATAGACTGTGATTTCCAATCTCTTTATCCCAATAAGCTTGAGCAAAAGCCACTTGTTGTTTTGCATCGTATGATTCAGGACCATACATCGAATTTTGTCCGTGATAGATATAAGAGAACTGTGTATAGATCTTTTCAGTTGTCGGCAATTGATACATACCAATTGCTTCAAATCGGTTCGTAAAGATGCTTTCAGCATACACTTCTTCACCTCCTCTGTGTTTCTTGCGATCCCAGTTTGTCTCTCCTCCCCATCTATCTTCATATACGTAACGCAAAGCTAAACTTGCCACTTTATTCTCTGGACGCTTAAGCGTAAACTTATTAAATACAGATACTCTTTCTTGTTGAGTAACATCAGTAAAACCATCGTTGTTCTTATCTTTTCGCTCTCCGAACTTAAAGTAGTTACCTCCAAACAAACCATTTACTTTCTTTCCTAACTTATAGCTTGCTCCTAAATCTACATTGTTCTCTAACCAAGTAGTACTAAAGGCATCTACGCTTAATTTAGCAGCGTGCTCAGGATCTTTGGTAATTACATTGATAATACCACCCATAGCTTCTGTTCCATAAAGCGAAGAAGCAGGTCCTTTAACAACCTCTACTCGCTCAATCAAACTCGTCGGAATACCGAATAAACCATATACTGTTGACAAAGAAGAAACAATCGGCATCCCATCTATCAAAATCATTGTATATGGACCTTCCATCCCGTTAATGTGGATATCACCCGTATTACATACATTACAGTTTAACTGAGGCTGTACACCATTAATCATCTGAACAGCGTCAAATAAACTTGCTGTTGGGTTCTTAGCAAAAAAAGCGGGATTGTAAATCTCTACTGGTACTACGGCATCCGATTTTAAAACAGGCTTTAAAGTTCCCGAAATAACAATCTCATCTAAATTAGAATCTTCTTTCAATTCAAAATTGACAGTTACATCTTGTCCGTTCTTAATGTTGACGCGCTTGTACTGTTTCTGATAACCAACAAATTCAGCACTAACTTGATAGGCTCCATCTTTGAGATGACTCAAAACAAAGTTCCCATTCTCATCTGCTGTCACACCACTTGCTGTGCCATCAATGGCTACAGTGGCATAAGGCAAACTCGCCCCCCCAGAAGCTACTCTTCCTTTAATGTTTTGTGCTATTGAGGAACCAACAAAAAACAGGGTTGACAAAAAACATATTGCTACACGCATAAAAATATATTTTTACTTATATTAATTAAAATTTAGGCAAAGCTAAAAATATATTTATAAATAAAAAAAATGTAACTTTGTTTTTTTAAAATAAAACACGCGATTATGCTTACATATTCTGAGGAAAATTATTTGAAAACCATATTCCACCTGTCTTTGGGACAGCAACAAGGTATTTCAACTAATGCAATAGCTGCTAAAATCGAAACTAAAGCGTCCTCTGTAACAGATATGATCAAAAAACTTAATGAAAAAAAGTTAATTAAGTATCAAAAATACCAAGGGGTAACACTCACTGCAGAAGGATTATTAGCTGCAAAGATGATTGTTCGCAAACACCGACTATGGGAGGTTTTCTTAGTCGATAAACTTGGTTTCAGTTGGGATGAAGTCCACGATGTCGCTGAGGAGTTAGAACATATAAAGTCCGAAAAGCTGATTAATAAACTCGATGCATTTTTAGAATATCCAACACAAGATCCACATGGAGATCCAATTCCAAACGCTAAAGGAGAAATAAAACAAGTTGATAAAAAGTTATTATCAGAAGTAGAAACGAATAAAATAGTTATCTGCGTAGGAGTAAAAGATTCATCTTCAGAGTTTTTGCAATATTTGGATAAACAAAAAATATCCTTAGGTTCAAAAATAGAAATAACAGACATCGAACCATTTGACCAATCCTACACGGTCAAAATAGATAATCACAATATTACTATAACAAAGAAAATAGCAAGTAATCTATTTGTAAAAGAACAATAAAAAAAGCCTCTAAATAGAGGCTTTTCTTTATTATTTGTAGGCATTTTCAATCTCGTCTAACATAATGTTCAATGAGATATAACCCCCTCCTGCTAAATACCAAGCGTTTGGATCTAAGTATACGATCTTGCCATTTTTGTATGCATTTGTCTTTTGAATAAGAACGTTTTCAACCTCTTTCTTCTCAGCAATTTGATTATCCATAACAGCACCGCGATCGATAATAAAGATGATATCAGGGTTTTGTTCCAAAATAAACTCACTTGAAACTACATTACCGTGGTCACTACCTCCTTCAATTCCTTCTGCTGAAGGCTTTACACCAAGGTGCTTAAAAATATAACCGTAACGAGACTCAGGATCAAAAACACTGTAATTCTTATTGTTGTATAAAATCAACATCGCCTTTTCACTGCGGTCTTTGATAGCGTTGTGAATACGCGCAACTTTGTCGTCAATATTCTTAATCAAAAGCTCAGCTTTCTCTTCAACTTGGAAAACTTGACCTATCGTAGCAATATTCTCTTTTGTACTTGCTAAATAATTACTTCCAGAAATCCCTAAAGAAATCGTAGGAGCGATCTTAGCGTACTCACTGTAATCCTTGTCAAACCAGTTACTCATGATGATTAAATCAGGATCAACTGAACTGATTTTTTCAAAATTAGGTTGCATAAAAGAGCCTACATTGACAATATTGTCATCTTCTGCGTACTTAGAAAGGTAGTTAGGACTGTAAACTTTAGCCATACCCTTGAACGGAAGACCAAGTTCAACCATATTCTCCATTGCACCAACGTCAAATACTACAACATTGTCCAATTTCTTGTCAAATGAAATAGATCTACCCATATTCTCAACCGTTAACGTCTCTGTAGATTGAGATTCCTTATTCGTCTGCTTACAACTAGTCAAAACAATAGCCATCAAAGCTACACTTCCAAGTAGCCTAACACAATTTCTCATACTTTAATTTAAATTAATTATAAATAACAAATATAAGGCACCTTTTTCACAACGAATCACATAAAACAGATTTTTGTAAAATAAAATCACTTTTTAGGACAAAAGACCTTCTATTCCAAGAATGAATTAATAATTTTGCACCACCAAACAACACACAACTTATGAAAACTTTATTTACTCCTTTAAAACTAAGGGACAATACTTTACGCAATAAAATAATTGTTTCCCCAATGTGTCAATATTCAGCAATAGATGGTTTTGCGACAGATTGGCACTTAGTACACTATGGACAGTTTGCGATAGGGCAAGTAGGCGCTATTATCCAAGAAGCAACAGCTATCTGCCCAGAAGGAAGAATTACCTATGGAGATTTAGGCTTATGGTCAGATCACCAAATTGATAAACTCAAACAAATAACAACTTTCATCAAGTCACAAGGAACAGTTCCAGGCATACAACTTGCCCATGCAGGAAGAAAGGCAAGCTGTGAAAAACCGTGGATAAGTAGAGCACAAATCAGCGCAAATGAAGAAAATGGCTGGCAAACGGTAGCTCCGTCAACAATTCCATTTAACGTAGATGAAAATCCGCCATTAGCCCTGTCTTTAAGTGAGATAAAGAAAGTTGTAACAGATTTTAAAGCAAGTGCTATAAGAGCAGTAGCAGCAGGTTACAAAATAATTGAATTACACGGAGCTCACGGATATTTAATACATCAGTTTCTATCTCCTCTCACCAATCACCGAACAGATCAATATGGAGGAAGCTTCGAAAACAGAACGCGATTAGTAGTCGAAATTATAAAGGAAGTAAAGTCAGTATTGACAACCGAAAGCTTGTGGTTGAGAATATCAGCTACAGATTGGGCAGAAGGAGGCTGGTCGTTGGATGAGAGTATTAAGCTTTCAGAAATAGTATCTCAATTAGGAGTAGAACTTATTGATGTTAGTTCGGGAGGATTGGTAAAACACCAATCCATTGACATCAAACCAAATTACCAAATACCATTTGCTCAGGCGATCAAACAACAAGCTAATATTCTTGTTGGGGCTGTTGGCCTAATAAAAACAGGTAAACAAGCCGATGAGATTTTAGCAAACAATCAAGCAGATTGTATTCTCTTAGGAAGACCCTTTTTAAGAGATCCCCATTTTGTAATGAAAGCGGCTCTCGAATTAGGTGTCGATTTACAATGGGCAAACCAATATGAAAGAGGAAAAGAAACAATATAATATTTATACAAAATTAAAACTCAACAAAAGAAAATGAACAAAAGTTTAATAGCATTAGCAGTAGGTGGATTAGCCATCGGAATGACCGAATTCTCAATGATGGGCTTATTACCTGATATCGCTAATGACTTAAAGATAAGCATCCCAAAAGCGGGTAACTTCATATCTACATACGCTTTAGGTGTGGTGGTAGGAGCTCCACTCTTAGTGATGTCATCCAATAAGTATGCACCACATAAAGTATTAATGTCTTTAATGGTCATGTTTTCAGTTTTTCACCTATTATTTGTAATCTCTCCAAGTTATACAACATTAATCATATCGAGATTTATGTCAGGATTACCTCATGGAGCATTCTTTGGTGTTGGATCAGTTGTGGCTACGCGCTTGGCAAAGAAAGGGAAGGAAGCACAAGCTGTAGCAATCATGTTTGCAGGATTAACTACAGCGAATTTAGTTGGTGTACCATTGAGTACGTATATTGGACACGAGTACTCTTGGCGTACAGCTTATATGTTAATTGCTTCTCTGGGTATAATATCAGCGTTGACAATAGCTGCTTGGGTTCCGAAATTAGAAGCAGATAAAGAGACCAACTTAAAAAAGCAAACAGCTTTCTTTAAAACTCCAATAGCGTGGGTATTAGTTGCTTTAATCTCTATTGGTACTGGAGGTTTATTCGCGTGGATAAGCTATATCGCGCCGATGATGACCAACATTGCCCTGATTGCAGAAGCAAAAATACCTATAGTAATGACTTTAGTAGGATTAGGAATGTTCTTAGGAAACTTTGTAGGAGGAAAATTAGCAGATACTTTCCCTCCAGCAAAAGCAGTAATCTTTTCCTTCTGTGCAATGGCGATTTGTTTGATTATCGTATATTACACAGTTCACATTCAATGGATGGCTTACGCTATGTCATTAATAACAGGATTAGTTGCTTTCACAATAGGATCTCCTTTGCAAATGCTATTAATAAACAATGCCAAAGGATCTGAAATGTTAGCTGCCTCAGCAGGACAAGCTTCTTTCAATATAGGAAATGCTTTGGGAGCATCCTTAGGAGGAATACCAATCACAATGGGATTAGGATACAATTCTCCAGAATGGGTTGGAGCAGGACTTGCTTTATGCGGAGCGATATTAGCCTATATCTTTATCCTAATGAAAAACAAGCAAATAGCAAAATCTTAGAAATTAATAAAATCTATGT
The DNA here is from genome assembly GCF_009767705.1 of Myroides sp. LoEW2-1. NCBI lineage: Bacteria > Pseudomonadati > Bacteroidota > Flavobacteriia > Flavobacteriales > Flavobacteriaceae > Myroides > Myroides sp. LoEW2-1. Next base: position 15,971 of record NZ_WSPP01000160.1, read on the forward strand.
ATAATGTCTTAGCTTTTATTCTCTCATTCACAATAAGTTTATAAATTTGTAGAAATAATTTTTAGCAATGTACAGAACGCATAATTGCGGAGCCTTAAGAGCTTCGGATATAAATACAGAAGTTACCCTGTCAGGATGGGTAAGCAAGCATCGCGATAAAGGTTTTATGATTTGGGTTGACTTACGTGACCGTTATGGTATCACACAGTTAATCTTTGATGCTGAGAGAACTGATAAAGCAGTATTTGAAGCAGCTAAAAACCTTGGGAGAGAGTTTGTCATTCAAGTTAAAGGACAAGTAATTGAACGTGCTTCTAAAAATCCTAATATTCCAACTGGAGATATAGAAATTTTAGTAAATACACTAACTGTATTAAACGAATCAGCAGTACCACCATTTACAATTGAAGATGATACTGATGGAGGGGAAGATATTCGCATGAAATACCGTTACTTGGATATCCGTAGAAACCCAGTTAAAAACAATTTATTGTTTAGACACAAGGTTGCTCAAGAGGTAAGAAATTATCTTTCTGCTCAAGATTTTTGTGAGGTAGAAACTCCATATTTAATTAGTTCTACTCCAGAGGGAGCTCGTGACTTTGTAGTTCCATCTCGAATGAACGCAGGGCAATTCTACGCGCTTCCACAATCTCCACAGACTTTTAAACAGCTGTTAATGGTAGGTGGTATGGATAGATACTTCCAAATTGTGAAGTGTTTCCGCGACGAGGACTTACGCGCTGATAGACAACCTGAGTTTACTCAAATTGACTGTGAGATGGCATTCGTAAGCCAAGAAGACGTTATGGATACATTTGAAGGCATGACAAGACACTTGTTGAAATCAATTCACGGAATTGAAGTGGATAAGTTTCCTCGTATGACTTTTGAAGAAGCAATGCGAAAATATGGTAACGACAAACCAGATATCCGTTTTGGGATGGAATTTGGTGAGTTAAATGCTGTAGCTCAACATAAAGAATTTGGAGTATTTAACAGTGCTGAATTAGTAGTTGGTATAGCTGTACCAGGTGCAGCTTCGTATACTCGTAAAGAAATAGATGCTCTTATTGATTGGGTAAAACGCCCACAAGTAGGTGCTTCTGGTATGGTGTACTGTAAATGTGAAGCAGATGGTTCATTTAAGTCTTCAGTAGATAAATTCTACGATCAAGAAGACCTGAAAAATTGGGCTGAAGTTACTGGTGCTAAAGCTGGTGATTTGATTTTAGTGCTTTCTGGACCTGCTAACAAAACAAGAGCTCAATTAAGTGCTCTGCGCATGGAATTAGGAAACCGCATGGGATTGAGAAAATCTGATGAGTTTGCTCCTTTATGGGTTATCGACTTCCCATTATTTGAGTACGATGAAGAAGCTGGTCGCTATTTTGCAATGCACCACCCATTTACTTCACCAAAAGTAGAAGATATTCCATTATTAGATACTGACCCAGGTAAAGTACGTGCTAATGCTTATGACATGGTATTAAACGGTAACGAAATTGGAGGTGGTTCTATTCGTATCCACGATAAAGCTACTCAAGAATTAATGTTTAAACACCTTGGATTCACGAAAGAAGAAGCTGAAAAACAATTCGGATTCTTAATGAATGCATTCCAATATGGAGCACCACCTCATGGAGGTTTAGCTTTTGGTTTAGATAGATTAGTGGCTATCTTAGGAGGGCAAGAAACGATTAGAGATTTTATCGCTTTCCCAAAAAATAATTCAGGTAGGGACGTAATGATAGACGCACCAGCGACGATTACGCCAGAACAATTAGAAGAATTACACATCACTGTGGTACAACCACAAGAATAAATACAAAAGGGAATTACTCAAAAAGTAACTCCCTTTTATTATATAATCAAAATAACTATTTTCCATTGTAATTATTCATAGCATTGCCTAATCCTCCTAAAGCAAACTCTTGTATCGCTTTAGAAGCCATTTTAAGCCTCTCTGGAAGAAGTTCTTTCTCCTCATCACTCCAAGTACCTAAAACATAATCTACTTGCTGTCCCTTCTTAAATTCATCGCTTATTCCAAATCTAAAACGAGGATAAGCAGCAGAGTTTAAAATACCTTGAATACTCTTTAATCCATTGTGGCCTCCATCAGATCCCTTAGGTTTGATTCGAATAGTTCCAAATGCCAAATTCAAGTCATCTGTTACAACCATTAAGTTTTCGATTGGAATCTTTTCCTTCTCTAACCAATACTGAACAGCTTTACCACTGAGATTCATATAAGTATTCGGTTTCAGTAACAAAAGGGTTCTCCCCTTAATTTTGACTTCTGCAAGGCTGCCAAGTTTAACGGTTTTCCATTCTCCATCAAGTTCATTAGCAATTTCATCAACTACTTTAAACCCTATATTATGTCTGGTGTGTATATACTCTACACCAATATTGCCTAACCCAACAATCAAAAACTTTTTCATTTGATTAATCTTTCTTAAATAATAGAATGTCACAAAAATACATCAAACACTTATTTCACACAAATCATAAATTACAATCACAAAAAAAGCGCTTGTATAAATACAAGCGCTTATCAATATGTTTCTCTCGAAAGAAATTATTTTTTCTTTGGAGTAGCTTTTGCTGCTTTTGCTGCTTCTTGAGCTGCTTTCATTGCTGCACGAGAAATTCTTACTTGACAGATAACAGTGTTATCAGCGTGTAATAATTTATAGTTCTCAGTAGCTACATCAGTAACGTATAATTTGTTACCCATGTCTAAGTTAGAGATATTAACCTCTACGAAGTCAGGTAAATTAGCAGGTAAAGCTTTAACTTTCAACTTACGTAAGTTTAAGTTTAAAACACCTCCAGCCATAACACCTTTAGATTTTCCAGTGATTTTCACAGGAACATCTAATGTGATTTCTTTATCATCGTGTAATTTATAAAAATCGATGTGTAAGATTTCATCAGTTACTGGGTGAAATTGGATATCTTGTAAAATAGCATTGATTGTTTTACCTTCCAACTCAATTACAACAGTGTGTACGTTTGGAGTATAAACCAAGTTTTTAAATGCTTTTTCTTCTGCTGCAAAATGCACAGCTGGTTCAGTTCCTCCGTATACTACGCAAGGTACCATTCCAGCATTACGTAAGGTTTTAGTAGAAACTTTACCTACGCTTTCTCTTTCTGATCCTTTAATTGTAATTGATTTCATTTAAAATATATATTTAAAAAATTAATAAATTTCTTAGACTACAAATGTTTTGCTAATTGACTCATTAGCGTGAACATTGTGCATCACTTCTGCAAATAACGGTGCACAACTAAGCACTCTAATCTTCTCACATGGCTTTTTCAAAGGGATTGAATCCGTAACAATTAGTTCCTTAATTGCAGATTGCTCAATCTTTTCATATGCACTTCCAGATAGAATTGCATGTGTACAGATTGCACGCACACTTAAAGCTCCTTTCTCCATCATCATATCTGCTGCCTTAGCTAATGTTCCTCCTGTATCAATCATGTCGTCAACCAAAATAACATTACGCCCTGTTACATCACCTATCAACTCCATTTTATCAATGACATTTGCTTGTTTACGCTGTTTATAACAGATAACAACATCTGATGATAAAAACTTAGAGTAAGCATATGCTCTTTTTGAACCACCCATATCAGGAGATGCAATAGTAAGATTCTCTAACCCTAAACTTTTTACATAGGGTAAAAAGATTGTAGAAGCATATAAATGATCTACAGGTTTCTCAAAGAATCCCTGGATTTGATCCGCATGCAAATCCATTGTCATGATACGCGTTGCTCCAGCTGATTCAAGCAATTTCGCAACTAATTTAGCGCCAATCGGAACCCTTGGTTTGTCTTTTCTATCCTGTCTTGCCCAACCGAAATAAGGTATAACAGCAGTTATATGTCTTGCTGATGCTCTTTTTGCTGCATCACACATAAGTAACAACTCCATCAGATTATCCGATGAAGGAAAAGTAGAACATACTAGAAAAACTCTTCTTCCTCTTATTGATTCTTCAAAAGATGGTTGAAACTCCCCATCACTATAATGTGATAAAGAAACTTTTCCAAGTTCACACCCATACTCTTTCGCAATTTTCTCAGCAAGCTCAACGCTTTGAGAACAGGCGAAAATCTTTGCTTCTGGTTCGAAATATGACATTTGTATAATTAGTTGTTATGTTGCTAGTTAGAGCCTAAGTTGTTTTTTTAGGCGTTGCAAATTTATAAAATATATATTGACTACACGATTTTTTTTAAAAAATTTCTTTGTAACTAATTTTTTTTATCTACATTTGCACTCACAAACAATAAGTCATCAGCCCGGATGGCGGAATTGGTAGACGCGCACGACTCAAACTCGTGTTCTTCGGAGTGTGGGTTCGATTCCCACTCCGGGCACAAAAACCCTAATTACTAAGTAGTTAGGGTTTTTTATTTGCTTTTTAGTCAACCATTAGTCAACATCTTTCCTTTTAATATTCCATTGACAACTATTACACATAAAAAAAGAGTGCCTAAACACTCTCTTTCTTTAATATCTATTTTTAACTAACGATAAATATTCTCTTTTTTCCAAACACTGATATTGTTCCATTAGTTTCTGTGCATTTTCTTTACTCACATCTACCCTATAACTCCCTAATGCTGTTGTAATTTGAATACCAACAATTCTCTTATTTTTTAAATCCTCTCTGACAGATTTACCATTAACAATAAAACTCGAAAAACCTTGACAGTTATAAGAAAGTACATTTCCTCTTGATATGCGAGACTCATCTTCAAATAGAACATAAATAAGATTTCCATTCTTTATACACGATTCCGCTTCATTCTTCAAACTAAAATGCATCTGATGATAAGTACCTCTATTATTGCCTCCGACAAAATAAATATCTAAATCCTTTTCTTTAACGACCTCTGTTGATACAAAAGTTTTGCCTGTTAATTTATCATTATTTACAATAACACCACAATCTTGTACTTCTACTTGCCCCATTGATACAATTGTCCATAAAAACAACCCTACACTTGCTATAAATTTCATTTTCTAAATATTTAAAAATTAATAAACTGTTACAGACTCACACGAAACTTTAGTTCCTTCAAACTTAACTGTACATTCAAAATTAGAACGCAACATCGCACCAAAACTATTTTGACTGTCAACCCACGACCTTACAACATATACACCCGAACCATTATAAGTAACACTTTGCTTTTTCTCATTTGAATTTGCAAAGATTGCACTTGAAGGCGATTTTAATTGAGATTTAACACAATCCATTGCATAATTAAATGCAAGTATTTCAGAGTGGTCAACACTTCTATCTTCACTTTCTTTATTAGGAAACTGAGTCAATAGTGCTATTGTTATTATAAAAAAAACTAATGCTAATAAAATATTTCTTAAACATCCTTTGTTTTCTTTTTTATCTTTTGATACAGGATTACCACATTTAGGACAATTAAGAGCCTTATCACTTACTTCTTTATTACATTCAGAACAATTTATTAATGCCATAATTTAAATTTTCAAACAAAAGTATCAAATAATCAGGATATTAAAAAACAAAAAATGCCCGATAAACAGGCATTCATTGAATAATCTTTAAGAGTAATAGGCAATTGTATATCACAAAGGTAAACAATATTAATAAACCTAATATTCCGATACACTATATACGCGTACGCGCGCGCGTAATTGTCTCCGAAAATTATCACACCCCTAATTCTCTTACAATATTGTACTGTTGAGGTATATAATATTTTGAATTTCTAACCCTTGTATTACTTGCTTTATTCCTGATATTATGTGCTATCTCACGTATTTGGACATTCATAGGAGAATTAATCCATTTATAACTCAGGTACTCATTTTTAATTCTATTATATAGGTTAATATCCTTTTCAAAATAGTATCGTAACCCTGAATGTGAAAGCAATAAACTCGCATCTCTTTGCATTGATATATTAACATTAGTTATAATACACTTTTTAGTTAATGATACTACCTTATTTGACTCTATATATAAATGGTCATTTAAGGTAGTTTCCTTAATTAACTCATCTATCTTATACCCTATTAGACTACTTACTTCACTCTGAACATTATTAGAGTATTTGTCAATGGATTTTTTTAATTGCCCTTTATGATACTTATAGTTTTCGTTTGTGCCCTGTATTAAACTATCCCAAAAATTAAGACTATCATATCTTTCAATCTTTAATCTTTCTCTTTCCTTTAAATGGTCAATTTGGGTAGTAAAGTCATAAAACAACACATTATCCCACTCCAATAAAAGTGATTCTTTGAAGTTTAAAAACAATTCTCTCTTTAAATCGTTTAATGAATAGATTCCTATCCTATTTAACTTCTCCATCTTTCTATACTTAATCTCAAATCTCATTAAGTTATCAGGCACATCAGAAAACCTACTCTTAAAGTGTTTTGTTTTATTATATAGTTTAATGTAATATTGAGAATGAACACATTGTTTATAATTCCCCTCTGCATTATGGTATTTACTTTCAAATGACACTTTTCTATGTAGAATTGAATGATTAATAACTTCATCCACTTCATAAGGAACAACAACATTAACACCTATTTCTAAACATCGTAATCGACAATCACAGGCATCTATACTAAATTGACTTTTGAGTAATAAAACCGTTTTAAGGAAATCGTCAATACTAAAGTCATTATAATTATGCTCTCCCTGATTATACAACTTATGCAAACTTCCACTGATAAATATATTACCTGAACTATAAATTTCAAATTTCATATTCTTATAGTATGCAGTCTTTACATTTGAGATAATTTCTCCTGTTGTTGTGTTTACATTCTCAGTAAAATTTAATAGACTATTGCCTTCTAATATGGATTGATATTTAACAGGCAACATCACTTTGATAAAATCAACCATTTTTTATTACATTTGAATTACTAAAATTCTTACAACAATGCTGTAAGGTTTTAAACTGAACAATTGGAAAGAGGTGCGATTAAACACCTCTTTTCTTCTTTTTAGTATTGTTCTATAATTCTCTGTAACATAGTTGAATTATAAGGATAATAAGACCTATAAACGTCTATCCTTAACTGACTATCACTATATACAAAGACTAAAAGATTCTTTTTGCCCTTGTAAACTCTATCCCCATAAAAGACGTTATCTTTCTTAGTAAATCTTAATCCTGTAACTTTCTCACAGGTTCTCCAATTAGTAGTAGTACGCAAACGCAAATACTTATTAAATCCTTTTGCATCTGAAAAACCCCTATAATCTTCAATTCTTAACTCTTCAGTCAGTAAGTTAATACTTTGGAGAGATTGATTAACTATCGTATAAACATCATACGTTTTAACTGAGTGCGTTAGTTCGTAATAATGACTATAAAAATCAGGTAAATTAAAACTCGTATTCATAGACTAATTATTTAAAGGGATTAAACAATTATCTATATCAGCACGTAAGAAGTAAACACGTGCCCCTATTCCGTAAGGTTTTAATTTACCTGACTTACACCAATTATGTACTGTGGAAATATCCACTTTAAACATATCTGCAACCTCCTGACGTGTTAAGTACTCATTGGGTTGTTTAGGTGTTAACTTTTCAAAAAAGGTATTTAATACCTCTTGAACTCCTTTATTGATTTCCTCTTTTAATTGTTGAGGTGTAACCGAAATAAATTGTATTTGACTCATTTAAAATCTTTTATTGATTAATTCTGAGACAAAGTTCAACCTACTTCAATTCCGAAAAATGGCGAATTTTTCCGATTTTTTTAAACCCCTAATTCTTCTTTAACTTTTTGATAAAAATTCAAACGTTCAAACGAGTCAAATTTTTTACTTAACCCCTCATCCCATCTTGAAATTTCTCTTTGAGACGAACTAATAAAATTGTTAGTCAATAACCAATCAACAAACTTAGATTGTTTCATCTTATAAATATAATCCTCTGATAACATCGTATGATATATAAAACTAAAATCTTTATAACAGTCCACTACATACCTATCAGC